>JALHSV010000677.1 GCA_022865525.1 Thermodesulfovibrionales bacterium | reverse complement strand
TCCCTGATTTCGAATTTTTTCATAGCCACCTCCGTAGAATAATTGTGGCTATATTTTACCATATTATGCGGCAATATTTATGTCGTTATGTATAGATACCTCCTTTTTATTTTCTATTATACATCCCATTGCGTGTGAAGATAGCACAGCATAACAATGAGTTCCGCGGGTTCCCCGCTGGAACGACTGGTTAGGAGTTATCCCTGACCCATGTCAAGGGCTGACTGTATGCCGTGAATGACGTATGACTTGTCGGTTAAAGTCCGACCGTGGGAATTCGGCAGTTCACCCACGTAGCTTGAGGGAGGTGTAAAGGGTAACCTGAAGCACTGAGCAGTGCAACCGCGTTCATTATTTACTGCTAATAAGTCTCCGCTCAATCTTACCTCCTACCCCACGGCGGTAATTCTGCTGTGTCGGTTCTCGCATACAGCTGATCTGATACTGCTGCATCCTGTCAAAAAGATCAAGCATCTGGTTTGGCTGCGCGTAGATATCAAGCCCGGCATTCTCCAGCGCTTTCATCAATTCATGCGCAGCTTCTATGGTGGAGAGGCACCAATCGTGAGGCTGCCTCTTAATGAGATAACGGCTCTTGTCCTCGGGCACGATCCCTATCCGGGGCAACTTTTGCAGTGTAAGACTTCTGTTGAACATCTTTTTGGCGTTGCGCCATGTTGCATCAAGTAGGATCACGAGCAATTGGCGGTCGTGCAAAAAACCGCTGGGTACAACACCTTCCGAAAGATTGATGGCGTCCTTTCCCGGGTAGAGCAACATCGGGAAATAGCGCATGTCATGGATCTGTTCCTGAACGGCCTTGTGGCTGTCGAAGTCAATGCCCATATAAATTTCGCTGTTTTTCAAGCAAAGATGAGTGAAGCGGCCCGTAGCCGCCTTTTCCTCTTTGTATTCTTTCGGGTGCATCAGGATGATGATTTTCGTACGGGTCTCGATTGGAGAAATTGACGAGCACCAGCAGAGAGACTTCGGCCAAAAACATCGATAGCACATTTCACGGCTCATTGCAGAAACACCCACTAGTCAAAATTGACCGCGTTGTGAATTAGTTTTCAAATAATTGATAGACGACCATGCCGTCTTGTGCCAACATACAGAGCTAAGCCAGAGGATACCCGATCAATTCGTACGCGGGTATCCGATTGGCTTCAGCGAGTGGTTAGACACAAAGTGTCTGTTTTCTTTTATACTCATTTTTTAATCCAACATAATCCTTTTTTGTTAGCCCCATATCTTGTGTTTTGTAAGATCAAATTCGTCTACTAAGGCAAGGATTTTTCAAATGACTTCTTCCATATTTGCTCTTCAGATCCGCCTCGTAAAGAAGTTATTAGTTTTTCTATTTCCTTCACTATAGCTATTTGTGCTTTAGATAGTTCTTCCATATATATCCACGACTGTTTCTTACCCTGATATAATTCTATCCAGAGACCCGTAACCCATATAGATTACTGGAAATAACTTACACTATTTTAGCAATTATTGGAATTGAAGACTTCAGTCAACTATACGCACTCCGCTACAAAAGAAGTTTTCTTCGATAACATGGCGAAGATAACTCTCATAAGCTTATGAGCTGTTGCAAACACCGCCTTCTTAAACGGTTGTCCTTCGTTTCGTCTCTTCAAAAAGTAATC
>JALHSV010000676.1 GCA_022865525.1 Thermodesulfovibrionales bacterium | reverse complement strand
TGACTTGAACCACAGATATAAAATAAATATTATAGGCAGAAAAAAAGCGAATAACTTCAAGCTATCATAAATAAAATCCTGGAAAACATAAATGCCGACAATAAGCAGCATGGCTTTGACCAGGTACAGCTTTTCCTCTTTTCCGAAAGCAGGCGCAAGTTTAGGTTTTGCTTTTCTGCTCAATACTCTTTCCCCGCCCCATGTCCTGCCGCTGGCATATTCATGGCTCCCATTGTAGCCGCTTCGACTTTTCCGCGCAAATTGATTTCAATTTAAGAAATAAAGGGAACCGATTGCAAAATTACATCAATCACTGGCATTTCATTTCTGGCGCATTCCAAAAGACAAATTGAAAAAATAATTCTCTATACCTGGTGGTTTTAAATCAAGAAGTAAAGAAGTAAAACACCGAGGGGATAGCTCCTGGGGATTGCTTTCCCAAGAGATTCAATTCCACGTAATTGATTATTAACTTTGATTCAATGTAAAATATTGGTATATATAAAAAAATGGAGAGATAAAATGGGAATATTTTCAAATTTGTTTCCTATTGGTAATATTGAGAAGCGTTTAGAAAAGATTTATGTTCCATCATATCAATCAATGGGAATGTCGTTAAGTGAAGCAGAAAGTACTTTTAAAGATATTTTGAAAGACTGTAAAGAGGATGCCGAAAAAGATGAAACTACAAATCTCCCAGAAAATTTCGGTGATGTTCTTTTAGAAAAAGAAAAAACAAATGAAAGTATTAAAAATTTGCATAATAGAAAAAGAAAAGAAGGCGTTACTAATCAAGATATAAGATGGTGGTGGAATATGCATGATCTTGAAAGAAGAATGATGATATACGATGACAATTGGACACGTACTACTGCATTTCTTAATAATATTAATAATAAAAAAA
Source organism: Thermodesulfovibrionales bacterium (assembly GCA_022865525.1). Taxonomy (GTDB): domain Bacteria; phylum Nitrospirota; class Thermodesulfovibrionia; order Thermodesulfovibrionales; family SM23-35; genus JALHSV01. The sequence goes on along the minus strand of JALHSV010000676.1, from coordinate 4,065 downwards.
TGAGTCAAGATGAAGCCGCTGATGCAGTTAAAAAGCATTATTTTTTGTACGGAGAACCGGATTTAAAAAAAAATTCAATTGAAGAGGATGATCCATTGCCATTTGAACTAAAAGACAGAATAAACATTTATTATTCAAAACGAGCAGGCAGAGGTTTTCAGGAGTTTTTAGATGAAATTCAAACTTATACTTCTATAAATGCTTTTATTAGAAATGAAATTAAAAATGGAAATCTTTAAATATTTTTGAAATTTATTTTATTAACTTAAATTTGTTCATTGAAATGTACCAATCAAGCGCAGGTTACCCAGTTTTTTTAGTCTTGATATTTTATTGACAAAAATAACTACAACTCTATACTTGAAAGGTGAATAAAACAAGCATGATCGAATGGGAAACCCTTAATAAAGAAGGTATGTCACTGTACATGCAAGGGCACCCTGATCGCGCGGTTGTGGTTGCAATAAAAGCATTACAGGTTGCCGAGCAAGCAGGCCCAGATCATCAAAATGTTGCTGTGAGCTTGAACAACCTTGCAGATCTGTACAGATCCCAAGAACAGTACACTCAGGCAGAGCCGCTATACAAACGTTCTCTAGCGATCAATGAGAAGGCCCTCGGCCCGGATCATCCTGATGTGGCCATAGTCCTTCACAACCTCGCAGCACTGTACACAGCCCAAGGCAAGTACAAACTGGCCGAGCCATTGTATATACGTTCGTTGGCGATTGACGAGAAAGCTCTTGGCCCTGATCACCCTGATGTGGCCACAAGCCTGAACAATTTCGCGGGGTTGTACAGAATTCAAGGGCAGTATGCGCAGGCTGAGCCACTCTATAAGCGCTCACTGGAAATATGGGAGAAGGCCTTCGGACCAAATCATCCAGATGTAGCTTCGGGTCTGCACACACTAGCATTTCTGTACGATTCCCAAGGCCAGCACTCGCAAGCCGAGCCACTCTACAAACGCTCGCTGGCGATAAGAGAGAAAGCCCTGGGACCCGATCATCCCGATGTGGCACTGGTCCTGCACAACCTCGCAAGGTTATACAAAATTCAAGGTCAGTATGCTCAGGCTGAACCACTCTTCAAGCGATCACTGTCAATTCTTTACAAGGCCCTTGGACCGGCTCATCCCCAGGTGGGCATGAGCCTTCACAACCTTGCGGAGTTCTACTACACTCAAGGTCAGTATACGCAGGCCGAGTGGCCCTACCGGCACTCACTGGAAATCAAAGAGAAATCGCTTAGCTCGGATCATCCCGAAGTGATCACGATCCTAAACAAACTCTGTGAAATATACTATATTCAAGGCGAGTACACCCAGGCCGAGACGCTCTGTAAACGCTTACTGGCGATTCATGAAAAGTCTCTTGGTCAGGATCATCCCAATGTGGCTACAAGTCTTGAGAATTTGGCACAAATTTATAGGAAAACTGGGCGGGAGAAAGAAGGGGAGCAACTTGAGAAACAAGCTACTGAGATTCGGTCAATAAAGCAATAGAATCAAATGGCTAATAACCGGTTGCAGCGATTGGCGCAGTATAGCGCCATTGGGGGATCATGGGGACCAGGAACGGTACTGGAAGGTTAATCCAATTTGGCAACAGCTCTCAAAACCCTGCCCTTGATGATTTTAGATTTTACTTAGTACTTTTTCAATTTCATCGTAATCTTTTATAGAGAAAATTCTAGCCCCGTATTTTTTGTCAATTTTTAATTCAATAACTAGGTTCTTCATTTTGTTATCAGCGATAATAAAATTATTATAGGGAATCATTGTTGCCAAATGGTTAATATCCATTGAATCACCAATTTCAATTTTGGGACCAGTTAATATTTTTGCATATAATTTACTTTCTATTTCAACATTTGGAATTGATTTATAGTGCTCTGAAAAAAGAAATTTTCTTAAACCTGCAATATCATCAGAATCACTATTAATGTTTTCCCATTCTTTTAAGGGTTGCAAGAAATGGTTAACTTGTGAAAAGTCACCTGTTTTTTGATAGTTCTCAAATACAACAGCAGTAGCTTGTATCAAACCTTGATATTCTTTAATTAATTCTTCTTCATACGTTAAACCATCTGCCACATTCTGTTGTCTCGCGGTTTCCAATAAGGAATAATATGAATCTTTTAATGCTTGCAAAGAAGACAAATCTGTCATTTTTCCAGAAGGAGGGATATCATTTATCAGATTTGTCCCGAAAAATTCCGTTTTTGTACTAGGAATAAAAACATCTAAAAAATCAATTTCAATATTACAAATGTTTTTTGTGAATGCGGACATAAATTGCTGGCGCTGAATTGCTTCAATTTCTTTTCTATGTTTGAAACTTGAGCCATGGGATAGTTTCAATTGAATTTCGTGACATTTTAAAAGAAACTGTCCATGATCATAACTTGAAGGTATATATAGTTTTATCTCCTCTTCCTGGTCCCCTTGTGGACAAAGGATTTTTTTGCTAATAGTTTTATTTTTTAGTAATTCAAATAAACGCCCAGATCGATCCATATCCTGTGGATTCATAGGCAGACCAAGTTGGATTCTAGCAATTTTAGATATTATGGATGTATCAATCCATAATGAGGGAATTGCCGATTTTTTACTAATTACTTTAATCACATTTCCCCTACTTCCATGCATTAAGCACTCAATTTTTAAAAAGATTACAATAAGGGGACATTAGTACCAGGTTTTTCATTATTACTTTTTCTATATCGTAAAACTGGGCACTTTGCCCGCGTTCCATGTCACTCTCGTATTGCCGAGCGATGAAACAATCATTCCTTATCCCCGTGATTGTCCGATTTTGGTTTTAAGCGCTTTTGTTTGGGAGAAGGTGGCAGATAACTCTCGGATGTAATGACACTTTTGCCTGTTTTTGATTCCAATTCCAATCGGGCTTTCCTGGCAATTTTTCCGCCTTTCTTTCCGGCTTCGGCATTATCGGGCATTCCCGTGGCATTGACACTTTCAGCTATCTGCCGCGTGGAGAGTTCAGCCAGCGCGGTAAAAATCAGTTCCGCTTCGCTCATGTGGTCACGCAGGTTCTGCGTTTTAAGACCTTTGATATTTTTATGTTTTTTGACCGAAACACCACTCCATTCCTGGTGAATGATGTTGGTGAGAAAAGCATATTCGTCTTCTTTGGTTATTTCGTGGTCTTGCCAGTAATCTGTGAGTTTATTGCGGGTTTCCTGCCCCATCATCCGCTGTTGGATCCATTTTTTGCTTCTGCCATGCTGTTGCCAATATTCACGGGCGCGGTCGAGCGAGAGCGCGGGGTCGTTCATATCCTGCAATCGTTCATAACCAACTTTGGCCAGCCACAGTTTTATCGATTCTGCTTTGGGACTGGGAACAGACTGAATAAGCCTCAACAAGGTTTCCGGATCAGCAGCATCGGTCAGGTATTTTTTTCCGTCCGCAGATTCAAGTTTCAGTTGGTGACAATTTGTCACCGACTCACTTCCTTCCTTTTTAAGCCGCTCTTTAAGCTTGTTCCAGTATTTCCTGGCTGTCTGATAGTCGGGCTGTTGCAACAAGACAGCAATGATATCCACCACTGAGAAATACCATGTCTCAATCTTCTCATCATAATGACGGCGGATTTTGTAGTTTTCAAAAACTGATAACGCATTTTTTTCCATATTCTTTATCCGCTTGTCTTATCTCCCCTGGCATTGGCCGACCAATAAAATTCATCATAAGAAATGGGAAAGAAAATGTCAAACTGTTAAGGCGCTGTCATCGCGCCCTGATCCAGATATATTTCTGCGGTCGCAGGAACGGTTGTTTTTTAAGAGAGATTCCGAAGGGGCGAAATTATGGAAATGGGCGGGAAAACCCCGCCCCTACTATATAAATTTGACAAAACCGGCGCCAATGGCCGATAATGGGCCATGGTTAAAATCCTGGTTGTGGAAGACAACGCCTCCATGAGGGAAATGCTTTCCAGCATCATCGCCGAGCAGGGCTTTGCCATCGATGCCGCCGCCGATGTTTCCTCGGCCCTGTCCCTGCTGAAGAACAACGAGTACGCTCTGATCATTTCCGAT
>JALHSV010000101.1 GCA_022865525.1 Thermodesulfovibrionales bacterium | reverse complement strand
ATCTTTTCTTTCGCAGTGCCCGCTCAACAGTCCTGATTGCGCAGAACTCACCGCACATACTGCAGACATCCTGTTCTGCTAATGGCACTTCTGAACGCCATTTTCTTACCCTCTCGGGATCAAGACTCAGCGCTATCTGACCGTTCCAGTCCAGATTTTTTCTGCACTTTGCCATCTTCCTGTCGCGTTCTATCGCAGAGGGGATACCCTTTGCAATGTCTGCCGCATGTGCAGCTATTTTTGATGCAATGACCCCTTCTTTCACATCATCGATATCAGGAAGCCTGATGTGTTCTGCCGGGGTGACATAGCACAGAAAATCAGCACCGGCAGCTCCGGCAATCGCACCTCCGATCGCTGCGGCTATGTGGTCATATCCCATTGCGATATCGGTAACAAGCGGGCCGAGCACATAGAAGGGTGCGCCTTTGCAGACTTCTTTCTGGATTTTGATATTCAGTTCGACCTGATTCAGTGGGACATGTCCGGGCCCTTCAACGATCACCTGGACACCGGCTTCGACAGCCCTGTCCCTCAATTCCCCGATGGTCAGGAGTTCTTCAATCTGGCTCCTGTCTGTTGCATCTTCAAGACATCCCGGACGCAAACCGTCTCCAAGGCTGAGGGTTACATCGTATTTCTTCGATATTTCGAGAAGACGGTCATAATGCTCATAAAGAGGGTTTTCTCTGTCATTGTAGATCATCCATTCAAGGAGAAACGAACCTCCCCGGCTTACGATATCAAGCACTCTGCTGTCATTCCTCAGCCGTTCAATTGCTTTCCTTGTGAGGCCACAATGAACAGTTATAAAATCAACCCCGTCTTTTGCATGCTCCTCAATGACATCAAAAATGCTGTCAGGAGTCATCTTAGCAATTGTGCCATGACCCTCAACAGCTTTCACAGCAGCCTCGTAGATAGGAACCGTTCCAACAGAGAGGGGGGATTGCCTGATGAGAAGCCTTCTCAAATCCCTGATAGCGCCGCCGGTGGAGAGATCCATGACTGCATCAGCCCCATACCGGACAAGAACATCAAGTTTTTTCAGTTCGTCGTCAAAGGAAATCCTGTCTTTTGATGTCCCTATATTCGCATTGATCTTTGTCGTCAGACCTCTGCCAATCCCTACCGGCTTAATCGCGTGGAGATGATTCCGCGGAATAACCGTGAATCCGTTTGCAATATCTGAGGCAAGTCTTTCCGGAGCAATACCCTCAGCGATTGCCACTTCTTTTACTTCGTCAGTAATGATACCTTTTGCTGCCATTTCTATCCGTGTCATTGGAGTAACCTCAAAAATGCTTCCGTTGTTTCTTTCATATTTTTAGCCGCAAGGATTCCAGAAATCAGCGCAATACCATTGGCGCTGGCCTCCTTAACTTCTTCCACCCTCTCCAGTTTTATCCCCCCAATTGCATAGACCGGGATAGAGACCCGGGACTTCACCTTCCGGAGAGTATCAACCCCAATGGGGGGACCGTATTGCAGCTTGGAAGGGGTATCATAGATTGGTCCGATGGTAATGAAATCCGCACCGTCCCTTTCGGCTTCCAGGGCCTCTTCAATGGTATGGGTAGAAACGCCGATCAGAAGTTTCCCGCCGGCAATCTTCCTTGCCGCAGATATTGGCAAAGCATTCTGCCCAAGATGAACACCATCTGCCTGAACAGAGAGCGCAACGTCAATACGATCGTTAATAAATAATTTTGCATTGTATTCCCTTGTTAATTCCCGCATCCAGACTGCCATGTCAAAGAGCTCCTTCACAGAAAGGTCTTTTTCCCTCAACTGGATAGCCTTCACGCCGGCCTCAAGAATTTTCTCGAGTGCCATATACATTATACAATGAGCCGAAAACAGCTTTCTGTCGGTAATCAGATATAAAGGAAAGTCGACAGACGGGAGCCGGGGATCCCGACTATTTGATGTTTGTCCCTTATGCTGGCTGATGACTATCGGCTGATGGCTGTCGACCATGGTTACAGCATTCCTTCAATCAAGCTGCTTGCAGTGGCATATAGTTTTTTCGGTATCCTGCCTGCCTTATAGGCCAGCCTTCCGGCAATGACCGCATGCTTCATTGCTTCCGCCATTGCAATAGGGTCCTTTGCTCCGGCGATACCGGTGTTGATTAACACGGCATCGCAGCCAAGTTCCATAGCGATCGCTGCATCAGAGGCGGTTCCGACCCCTGCATCAACAATTATGGGCAGATTGACTGTTTCAAGGATTATTTTTAGATTGTACGGATTCCTTATCCCAAGACCTGAGCCAATGGGCGCACCCAGCGGCATAACAGCAGCAGCTCCTGCGTTTTCGAGCCTCTTGGCAATTATGGGGTCGTCATTGGAATAGGGAAGGACAATAAACCCTTCTTTTGCGAGGATCTCCGTTGCTTTCAGGAGTCCCCAAGTGTCAGGGAAAAGTGTTTTTTCGTCACCGATGACTTCAAGCTTGATAAGGTCGGATATTCCTGCTTCCCGGGCAAGCCGTGAATATCGCAGGGCGTCCTCGACCGTATAACAGCCGGCGGTATTCGGGAGTATTTTGTATTTTTTCGGATCAATATAATCAAGCAGGTTTTCGGATTTCCTGTCGATGATATTGACTCTCCGCACGGCAACGGTAACGACATCCGAACCTGAAGCCTCAACTGCCTTTCTTGTCTCCTCAAAATCCTTATATTTGCCGGTTCCCACCCAGAGGCGGGATCTGAATTCAATACCCCTTATGATAAGTTTATCGTCCATATATCATCTCCTTTATCATCATCATCCTCCTCCCACAAAGTTGACTATTTCGACCGTATCACCATCCTTGAGGTGAAAAGAAGCATAATCTGCCTTTTTTATGATCGAGAGATTTACCTCAACGGCAACACGGCCCGGCTCGATTCCGAGATCACGAAGAAGACCTGTGATGGTTGCGCCATCAGTTGTCTCAACGGATTCTCCATTCAGTGTAAATTTCATAAAATAAAAAACCGCATCCCTGTCAGCCCCGGCTGATCCGGAGGGGCGAAAAGAGATACGGCCAACCTCCCATTTCCTCCGACGGCATTATCCGTATCAGGTTCGAGGGGTCTCTCCCGTAACAGAACGGAGACTCTCAGGCTTTTGAGCCTCCCCCAGGGTACAAATACAGTATAGATAGAGTTTTAGAATTATGTCAATTAACGGGATGGGTTGTTGAAGAGAAACAGGGGATAGTCTTGTCCCACTGACCTACACGGAGTCTTTCGAATCGAAATAAATAGAGGCCATCTGAAGACCCGTGTTTGTTTCATTTAGGAATAAAGGTAGCATAGCACAAATCCAGCCTGCCTCAGCGATAGTCGGATCTGTCCCGAATTACTCTGAGATGTTTTGTAATCGTCATCACAGTAATTCTTTCTGAAGTATGTCAGCATTGAAGTAACAATTTTTCTTATTCTCAGATAGTTTTTCTGTTCTGTTGAAGCTCTAAGGGAACATTGAACTGAACTATGAGGGAGGACTGTTATGTCATGGAAATGCCCATCGTGTGGTCGACAAAATCAGGAGAATTATAACAACTGCGCATGCGGCTATTCCGGTAACGGGAGTGTTCTCATCAAACAAGAACTTACGGACTATCAACGTGTTTCAGAAGAAAGTAAACAGTATTCCGATATCCCCTCAGATTGCACAATTGATCAAACGCCGTCGTTACAAGTGCCACCAAACAGTCATGATGTACAAGCCCCGGAAAGCCATGACTCACCAAGTAGTATGCCTGATGAGGAAGTGATAAAAGAGATTGGCTCCTGGTTATTTACCTTTTCTCATAGAGATTGCTGCATATCCATCGGCACGCCAGCACTTCAGTCCTTCAGGTTGAAAATATCTGTAGGAGACCTGGAGGACTTACTGGAATTTTTGTATCAAAAAGCTGGCAATGAAAAGACAATCAGGAAAATCAACCTTTCAGCAACAGACATAATAGGTGTAATTGATAAGGTGGATAGGCTGATTGATGAAAAAAAATCAAAAGTCTCCATTAAGTTCACCAGCGAAGAGCTCCAGAAAATCACAGACTTTATCAATCTGCAATTAAAGGTATAATCTCAGTTCAAGCAAGGTATTAAGTCGTATAAAGGACTCTCCAAGAAGTCAATCTGGACTGAGAGACTGATTTTTGGGACGTTGATGAATTAGTCAACTTTTTACTTCACCATGAAGAAAAAAGAAAAGCCCTCCGCCTTCCATTCACTCCATTTTCCGTCTATAATCTGAACAGACATGAAGAGCGCCTTCATCTACTCCGACGACTTTGCGAAGTATGACTACGGTCCGGGGCATCCGCTCAAGCCCTTCAGGCTGAAGCTGACCCATGAGCTGATAAGGGCGTACGGACTCTTCTCTCTTCCGGATGTCCGTGTTGTCGAGGCGAGACCGGCGGAGGAAGACGATCTGCTTCTTTATCACACGAGAGATTACATCGAGATGCTGAAGGCTGCAAACAGCGGGCTCGAGATACCCGGTGAGGAACGTTACGGCCTCGGCTTCGGAGACAACCCCGTATTCGAAGGGGTCTTCGAATGGTCGAGGCTCTTGACCGGCGCATCTCTTCAGGCCGCCGAGCTCGTCGACAGCGGGGAGGTCCCGATCGCCTTCAACATCTCGGGAGGCCTCCACCATGCCCTCGCGTCCCGTGCTTCCGGCTTCTGCTACATCAACGACCCTGTTATCGTTATCTCCTCTCTTCTGAAAAAGGGAAGAAGGGTCGTGTATATAGACATTGATGCCCATCACGGCGACGGCGTGCAGGAGGCATTCTACCGTACCGATAAGGTGCTGACGATATCGCTCCACGAATCCGGCCGGTACCTCTTCCCAGGCACAGGCTTCGAAAGCGAGACAGGCGAAGAAGAAGGGAGAGGTTATTCCGTGAACATTCCCCTGCCTCCTTCCTCTGACGACGAGCTTTTTGTTTACGCCTTCAACAAGGTAGTTCCGTCGCTTATCGAGAGGTTCAGGCCGGACATCGTCGTCGGGCAGCTCGGCGTCGACTCATTCCTCACAGACCCGCTCACCCACCTGAACTATACGACGAACGGATTTTGCGAAGTCGTCAGGAAAATGAAAGATCTCTCGCCCAAGTGGATAGCCCTCGGAGGAGGAGGATACGAGATAACGAACGTGGCGAAGGCATGGACCCTCGCCTGGGCGATCATGAACAACATCGATCCGCCGGATAAGCTGCCGGAGGCGTTCTTCAAACAATATCCCCTTGGGGGGTTCAGGAGCCGGAAGCTCAGAGACGAGGAATATCAGGAAAAGGGGGCGAAAAAAGAGATGATAAGGGAAGAGGTCGAACGGGTCGTTGCAAGGATCAAGGAAAAAGTGTTTCCGCTGATCAACCCGGCAACTTGAATAAATACATAGAAGTGTTAGATGGAGTGGGAGCAGGTCTTGTTCCGGATAATTTTGGTCGGGGCGAGAGGATTTGAACCTCCGACTCCACGGTCCCGAACCGTGTGCGCTACCAGGCTGCGCTACGCCCCGATGAAAAATATTACCATATCACGGTGACAAAAGGTAATCGGCATCGTCGATTGCGATAAAACGGGACTCGATATGACCCGGTGTGAACGGCAGGATTACCCTGTACCTGATTTTTTCTGATAAGAGGCGGACCTGTTCAGGGATCCCCTGTTTCCATGCGTGCCCGTTTCCTGTTAGCACAATGATTATTCTCTCCGGGTTCTTCTTCAGAAAGTCGATAAGGTTCCGGGCCATCACCTGATCCCAGAGCAGTTGTGCCTGGCAGAAAAAAAGAAATCCCCTGTCGCCATGTCCGTGCATTGCATATGCTCTCCGGATGAAATCCATATAGTGCTTGTCAACGGCACACCCAACATCATGTGGAAGCTTTTCGAGTTCTTCTTTGGTCAGCGAGGCAAAGCCTGACATTGCAACTTTTCGGGTAATGGCCGCTTCCACATTCAGCCCTACAGCGGGAATCTTGTTGTCTTTTACATAGAGAAGAATATTACGGTATAACGGCCATGGGAAGTTCCAGTTCTCATAATACACCCTGACAAAATCATCCGGGGAAATGTTACCGGAAACCCACCGGTTGAGAATCCCCTGGCTTTTTGCAGTAAACATCTCAAAACCGACCGCCAGAGGCCTTCCCGAATCATGCAATCCCTTTATAATATCGAGTTGCAACCGGTGATGTGCCTGGTTATCATGCGTTTCGCCGACAAAAATGACCTGAGCTTGCCTGAAATCATCGATCATCTGTGTGTAACTGACCGTTTTCTGGTCGCTTACTCTGAAAACCTGTTTCTGCTGGGCGTTTGTTTTTGTCTGATAACAGGCCTGAGATACCAAGATTATGATCGACAGAACAAGCGAGATGTGTTTCAGTTTTCGTTTCATCTGATGCTTACGGAAACTATTTCTTTTCCATCTCAATAATCTTGATCTTCATCTCGATTCGCTCATTCGGATTATCCTTCTGGTCTCTTGGCTGATTCACGATTTTATCAGCGACCTCCATACCGGAAACAACTTCTCCGAAAACGGTATATTGCCTGTCAAGAAAAGGGGCGTCAGCAACACAGATGAAAAACTGCGAGCCGGCACTGTCAGGATTTCCTGACCTTGCCATGGAGAGTATGCCCCTCTTGTGGGGTTTTTCATTAAACTCGGCTTTTACGGTATGTCCGGGACCGCCCATGCCGTGCTGAGACTTGTCGGGAGATTTTGAATTGGGATCCCCGCCCTGAATCATAAAACCCGGGATAACGCGGTGGAATATGGTGTCGTCATAGGATCCCTTTTTTGCAAGTTCGATAAAGTTATTGACGTGGTTTGGCGCAACCTCAGGAAAGAATTTCAGTTCCATGTTCCCGAATTT
>JALHSV010000675.1 GCA_022865525.1 Thermodesulfovibrionales bacterium | reverse complement strand
CTACCTTACACTTTTACATTATGATAAAAAGAACCCTGAAGCTGCCGGCAAATAAATCATTTTTTCTCTTTGGTCCCAGGCAAACAGGCAAAACTACCCTGATCAACAGTGTTTTCAAGGATAAGGTCTATAGGATCAATCTGCTGCTGAGCGATCAATTCTTTAAATATTCAAAAGACCCATCACTTGTGAGAAGAGAGGTAATGGAAAAGAAGAAAAGCATAAAGCATGTCTTTATCGATGAGATACAACGCGTTCCTGAACTTCTGAACGAGGTTCAGTACCTTATTGACAGCACCTCACTACATTTCCTCATGTCCGGTTCGAGCACAAGAAAACTCAGGCGTGGCTACGCAAATCTCCTCGGCGGACGGGCAGTGCAGCGTTTCCTCTTTCCCTTTCTGTGGAATGAAGTCTCTGGGAATGCCCAGCTTATGCATTTCTTGCGTTTTGGGTCACTTCCTCCCGTTTTTCTTGCTGAAACAGAGGCAGACAAGATCGACCTTTTGAATGCATACGTCGATATTTATTTACGTGAAGAGATCCAGGCCGAGGGCATTGTCCGTCAGATAGGAGCATTTTCGAGATTTCTCGATATGGCGGCCAGTCAGTTCGGAGAGATCGTTAACTATTCGACAGTTGCGCGAGAGTGCCAGCAGGCAGTCATGACTGTCAAGACATACTATGAGATACTCGTTGACACCCTCATCGGTTTTCGTCTTGAGCCATGGAGAAAGAGCGTTCGGAAACGCCTTTCAGGACATCCCAAATTTTACCTGTTCGATAATGGCGTTGCAAACATCATTAACCGTTATGATCATGCCATTTCAGACCCGTATCTCCTCGGCAGATTATTTGAGCAGTTTATCATCATAGAAACAATAAAACGGATAAAGACATCGCAGAAGCTGACCAATCTGTACTACTGGCGGACAAACACCGGAGCAGAGGTAGACCTGCTGATGGAGCAATCAGGAAAGCTCACTGGCGCTTATGAAATCAAATGGTCCAAGACAATTTCCACAGCGCAGCTTACCGGACTGAAATCTTTTCAGCAAGACTATCCGAATGTACCGTGTTACGTCGTGTGCAATGCTGATGAGCCTTTCAGGCTTGGGAATATACTTGTTATGAACTGGAAGCAGTTCTTGGAGACGTAGGCTAAATGGTGCCAAAGAATTCTTCTGATTGCAAGAAACTGGAAAAGTTTTTATAATGGCAGGAGATAGAGTTTTCTGATTGTAAAATGGTCACTAAGAAAAGAGATCTTAAGAAACCCTCCAAAACAGCGTGTTTTCAGTAATGCAATAATGAACAAGGGAGGAAATCATGGAGTACACGCAGTTTGGAACGGAGGCTTCCGAGGAACATATGGGGTTACAGTACAAAGCTCCTTGTGGCTCCGTTACAGGCAATGAAATGAAGTCGCATATGGAGGTACAAACTGTTACCGACATTGCCAAAGGGCTTCGTGAAAGCCTGAAACACGTTCAAGAGTATCGCCTGTTCATGCATGAAGAAATAAAGGATATTTTGAAAAGACAACGGACTTACTAACCAAAAAAAATATAAAGGGGATTTAAGGATGAAAAAATTATCATTATGTCTTATGGTCGTATCAATCG
>JALHSV010000674.1 GCA_022865525.1 Thermodesulfovibrionales bacterium | reverse complement strand
TCAATACAGGTCAGCACAGTAATTATTATACGGGTTTTTCCGGCATTCTGTGTTGCCGTGGCCCTTGTCCCGTAATCAATGGGCGAAATCTGATATAATATTTCCCAGTGGAAAATACTCTTTCTGTCATCCCGCTTGGTGGTGTTGAGGAGATTGGCGGCCTCAACATGACAGTCTTTGAATACAATGAAGATATTATTGTTGTCGATGCCGGTCTTATGTTCCCGGACGAAGATGTACTCGGTGTGGATTTCGTTATCCCCGATTTTTCCTACCTGATCAATAACAGGGAAAAAGTAAAAGCGGTGATACTTACCCACGGACACGAAGACCACACGGGCGCCCTTCCTTTTCTCTTGAAAGAGATCCGCGTCCCTGTTTATGGTACTCCATTAACACTCGGTCTGGTGAGAGAGAAATTGCATGAGCATACCCTCGATGATGCTGAACTCATCCCGGTGATGCCCAGGGATGTCATACATATCGGAAGTTTTTCGGTTGAATTCGTGAGAGTGACTCACAGTATCGTAGACGGTGTGGGCCTTGGCATTACAACACCGATTGGATTGATTGTTCACACCGGCGATTTCAAGCTTGATCCTACCCCTGTCGACGGACAGCTGATGGATTTTCACAGGTTTTCAGAATATGGTGAGCGAGGCACCCTGCTCCTTTTATCCGACAGTACCAATGCAGAAAAGGGCGGATTCACATTCTCTGAAAAAGAGGTCAGACGTGCGTTCGAAAATATATTCTCGAAGACAAATGGAAGGATCATCATTGCTACCTTTGCATCGAATATCCATAGAATCCAGCAGGCAATCGATGTAGCAGTGAAATACGGGAGGAAGGTTATTCTTTGTGGAAAGAGTATCGTATCGAATGCGCAGATAGCTCTGAATCTGGGGTATCTGAAAATCCCTCACGGTACCTGGCTCAAACTGGAAGACCTTAAGGAACTTCAGGACCAGGAGGTAGTCATTATTACCACGGGAAGCCAGGGAGAGCCGATGAGTGTTCTGTCGAGGATTGCAATAGATGAGCATAAAATCATCAAGATCAAAGACGGTGATACGGTCATCCTTTCTGCAAAAATGATACCCGGGAATGAACGTTCCATCGGGAAGATCATCAACCATCTCTTCAGGAGGGGTGCGGACGTTATTTACGAGAAGGTTTCGGAGATACATGTATCCGGACACGCCTCAAAGGAAGAACTGAAACTTATGCTCAATCTTATCAAGCCAAAATACTTCATGCCTGTTCATGGTGAATACAGACACCTTGTGTACCATGCCATGCTTGCAAAAAAACAGGATATTCCCAAAGAGCATATCTTCATCCTGAAAAACGGTGATATCCTTGAGATAACTCACCAGGGAGCAAGGCAGAATGGCAAAGTGTCTTCAGGACGTATCTTCATTGACGGAAAGGGTACGGGTGATGTAGGGGAGATGGTGCTCCGTGACCGGTTGAGGCTTGCCCATGACGGCATCGTTCTCATCCTTCTGGCGATTGAAAAACTGACCGGCACTATTGTCTCAGGCCCCGACATCATATCACGGGGATTTGTCTTTGAGGAAGCGTCACCGGAGATCATCAATAATGTAAAGGAACTCGTCGCAGATACCATCAAAGGTCTTGAGCGGGAAGTGATTTCAGATTCCTCACTGCTCAAGGCAAAACTGAGGAGTACCCTGAAGAAATACCTCAGAAATACGATGGATAGAAGACCGATGATCATGCCGATTATCATCGAGGTTTAGTCCTGCATGTTTGAAGCTATAATCCTTGGCATCGTCCAGGGGATAACTGAGTTCCTTCCAGTCAGCAGTACCGCACATCTGATCCTGCTTCCCTGGTTCTTCAACTGGAATAGCGAGGTTGATACGCTTACCTTCGATATTGCCCTGCATGCAGGAACCCTGTGTGCTCTGATTGTCTGTTTCTGGAAAGACTGGATAGACCTTATTGGAAAGAAACAGAGATTATTCGGGTTGATTCTCCTTGCATCTGTTCCTGCAGGCATTACGGGATTCTTCCTCAATGATTTCATCGAGAAGTCCATGAGAAACCCGTTGATTATCAGTCTGATGTTAATTATCGTGGGATTTGTGATGCTCTTATCTGAAAAGGCTTTCAAATACAAGGATGTTGATAAGGTTGTTTTCAGCGACGCCCTGATTATCGGAATTTCGCAGGCGATTGCAATAATCCCTGGCGTCTCCCGTTCCGGCATCACCATTTCAGCAGGGCTCTTCAGAGGATTGGAGCGGGAAGCATCTGCCCGTTTTTCCTTCCTTCTTTCAACTCCGATTATAGCCGGTGCTGCACTATTGCATGGTAAAAAGGCTTTTGAGAGTACTGAAAGCTATGACCTTAAACTCTTTGCAGTTGGTCTTCTCGCATCCTTTTTTACAGGATTTATCGCAATAAAATTCATGCTGAACTTCCTCAAGAAATACCCGCTCAATGTCTTCGTCTTTTACCGGTTTATCCTGGCAGTTGTTATAATAGCAGGGATATGGTGGAAAGAATAAGGCGGGTAAAAGAAGAGGTGATCGGTGTTGTCTCAGTTATGGGCAGTCTGTATCTGCTCATGAGTATCTTCACCCACTCTCTGAGGGATCCTGTTCTTTTTTTCAGAACCACAGAACCACCCGAACCTGTCCGGAATCTCGGGGGCATTGTCGGATCACAATTGTCAGGCTGGCTGATCATCCTCCTCGGCCTTGCTGCCTTTATCATCCCGGGTCTGATTATAGCCTTCGGCTTGAAGCGCTTATTGGGAAGGGAGGGACATAAAATCTATCTTCTCGGAGGGGTTTTATGTATCATATCCACTTCTATTCTTTTATCACTCTTCTCGCAAACCTTTAATCTCGGACTGGAAAAATATCCTGACGGGATCGGCGGACTTGCAGGCAGAGCCATAGCATATCTTTTTATTCAACTGGTATCCTTGCCGGGTGCTTACATCTTTTCACTTTCTGCTTTTTTGTCATCGATCGTATTGATAAGCCCTGTATCGGTGACTGCCATAGCCATGAAAAAGAAAACGCAGAAGGTGGATCGGAGAGAATTCAGAGAAGAACCGAACCCCGAGGAACAGGAGATACTCATCACGGAACCGGAGCCGGTTCCTGTAACTCAATCGCTTGAAGAACCAGCACCAATAGTGCCGAGAAAGAAGGGTGACTATGAATTCCCCTCTTTAGAAATCCTGCGTCTGTCTTATTCTGATGCTGTCAGACCATCGAATGAAGAACTTATTGCTGATTCATCGCTCATCGAGCAGAAACTGTACAATTTTGGCGTGGAAGGAAAAATTTCAAAGGTAAATCCCGGCCCTATTGTAACGATGTATGAATTTGAGCCGGCTCCTGGGGTCAAGATCAATAAGATTGTTTCTCTGTCTGATGATCTCGCCCTGGCCCTCAAGGCTCAAAGTGTAAGGGTATCAGCTATCCCGGGCAGAGCTGTTATCGGAATAGAAGTGCCCAACAAACAGAGGGAGACAGTATCCCTGAGAGAGATACTCTCGTCAGATGGATTTCAAAAGAGCAAATCAAAACTTACCCTCGGACTCGGCAAAGACATATCAGGTGCGCCTATTATAGCAGATCTTTCAAAAATGCCACATCTGCTCGTTGCAGGTGCAACAGGTTCAGGGAAGAGCGTATCGATCAATTCCATGGTGATGAGCATATTGTATAAAGCATCTCCTGACGAAGTGAAGATGCTCATGGTGGATCCGAAACTGCTCGAGCTTTCCGCCTATCAGGAGATTCCTCATCTCATTTCGCCGGTTATCACAAACCCGAAAGAGTCAGCGGCGGCATTAAAAAAGATGGTTTTCGAAATGGAGCGGAGATACAGGGTTCTTGCAGAAAGGGGCGCACGGAACATTGAAAGTTTCAATCTCCAGGCAAAAGATGAGCATCAATTGCCCTATCTCGTCATTATCATTGATGAACTTGCCGACCTGATGTTTACTGCGCCGGCTGATGTCGAGGATTCCATAACACGGCTTGCACAGATGGGACGAGCTTCCGGAATACATCTTATTTTGGCTACGCAGAGGCCTTCAGTTGATGTCATAACCGGAATTATCAAGGCAAACTTTCCTGCGAGGCTTTCTTTCCAGGTTTCTTCGAAAGTGGATTCGAGGACGATCCTCGATACCCATGGCGCAGAACAGCTCCTTGGTAAAGGGGATATGCTCTTAATGTTACCCGGCGCACGCATTATCCGTGTCCACGGGGCACTGATCACAGAAGAGGAAATACAGGCTGCTACCGAGTTCATAAAAACACAGGGCAGGCCTGATTATGCGATTATGGAGAGCATACAGAATCTGGAAGAATCGAATGATGATGAAAAATATGCCGAGAGAGATGAGATGTATCTGAAAGCCATTGAAATGGGTGAGACAACAGGGGAAGTCTCCATATCTTCAATACAGAGACGCCTCAAAATAGGATATAACAGGGCTGCACGCATCATGGAATTAATGGAAGAGGATGGTCTTGTAGGCCCGCAAAAGTCCGCCGGAAAACCAAGGGATTTCTTAAGAAGAAGGAGATAGCAACAAAGAAGACGATAGAGTTGACTATCCTGTCACAGATACCAATCTTTCATGCGACAGTTTAGCTGTCGCCCTGTTACATCATCACTGCGCCGCTTCCAGCCGAACTGACCATCCTTGCGTATCTTGATAAATACCCCTTCATTATCTTCGGCCTGAGCGGCTTCCATGTCCTGAATCTCTCCCTAATCTCTCTCTCAGATAAGAGCGCGTCTATTTTCCTCTTTGGTATGTCAATCCGTATCCTGTCTCCATCCTTAAGGATGGCTATGGTACCGCCTTCCATTGCCTCGGGAGATATGTGTCCTATGCACGGGCCCCTCGTGCCCCCGGAAAAACGACCATCTGTTATTAATGCGACTGATTCACTCAGTCCCATTCCTGCAATTGCAGCTGTTGGGGAGAGCATCTCCCGCATGCCGGGACCTCCTTTTGGTCCCTCATACCTGATCACGACAACATCTCCCGACTTTATTTTTCCACTGAGGATAGCCTTCATGCCATCTTCCTCTGAATTGAATACCTTTGCGGTACCTTCAAACTTCATCATGTTCTGGCTTACAGCAGACTGTTTTACGACAGCACCATCAGGTGCGAGATTGCCCCTGAGTATCGCAATGCCGCCTTGTTTATGATAAGGCTTGTTTATGGGCCTGATGACATGTTCATCGGCTATCACTGCAGAATCAGCTATGTCAAATGTCTTCCTGCCGCTAACCGTTATTGTATTATGCAGATGGTTTCTCAATCTTTTCATAACCGCTGGTATTCCCCCAGCCCAATCAAGGTCTTCAAGGAAGTGCTCTCCGCCAGGGAGCATATTTGCAAGATGCGGCGTTTTCTTGCTCAGGATGTCGAAGGTTTCAAGTGGCAGCTCGAACCCGGCATCATGGGCTATTGCAGTGATATGAAGAGTAGTGTTTGTTGAACCACCCAGCGCAAGATCGACCATGATTGCATTCTCAAATGCATTCTTCGTCAGGATCTTTCTTGCCGTGATATTATTATTTACCAATTCAACGATGCGCTGGCCGCTTGCAAACGCAATCCTTCTCTTATCAGCCGAAATTGCAAGTGCTGTTGCACACCCTGGTAAACTCATGCCGAGTGCTTCAGTGACACACGCCATCGTATTTGCAGTGTACATGCCCTGGCAGGAACCGGGTCCGGGACAGGCACACATCTCGAGAGCATCAAGTTCTTCCTTTTTGATCAACCCTTTTTTGAATTTCCCGACGGCTTCAAACGTGTCATTGACGAGAGACAATCTCCTGCCTTTCAGGCGACCGGAGAGCATGGGGCCGGCTGTTACAACAAGAGATGGTATGTCGATGCGTGCGGCGGCCATGAGCATCCCGGGGGTTATTTTGTCGCAATTGGTCAGGAGCACGAGGCCGTCAAGCTGATGCGCCTGGGTGATTGTCTCAACCATATCTGCGATCAATTCCCTTGAGGGAAGTGAATAGTGCATGCCCGAATGCCCCATCGCAATACCATCGCAAATTCCGGGAATCCCAAAAATGAACGGATATCCTCCGGCTGTATGAATTCCCTTTTCGATAAATCTTTCCAGATCTCTCATGCCGATATGCCCGGGAATAATATCGGTAAAGCTCGTTGCAAGTCCGATAAACGGTTTTTTCATCTCACTTCTTGGAATGCCGGTTGCGTAGAGCAATGCCCTGTGCGGAGCCCGCTCAATCCCTTCTTTAATTGTCCTGCTTCTCATGAGCACCCCTCATATTTCTCAGTTTCTGCTTCTTAGTTGTCTGTGCCTGGTTCTAATTCAAAGAATGGTTTTTCTTAAAGTCTCTGACAATCGAGGCCATCCGGTCCTTTTTCATGAGTTTCTGCTTTTGAATCTTCTTCCTTTCAACCTCTTCCTCCGGTGTGAGATAGCGTTTGCTGTCAATCTCTGCAAGAACCGTATCGAGACTTCTATGCTCTTCACTCAATTTCCTGAATTCATCACTTTCCTTTTTTAAGAGTTCGACAATTTCCTGTTCCTTCACTGTACCCCTCCTGTTTTGAAAGATAAATGCCTTTGCAAGATAGCAAGTCCCTATCCTGAATTTTTACAAAATTATATCCCTTGCATAATCCTTTGCGCAAGTTTATAAGAGTTTTCGATGCAGTCATTGACCCCAATGCCGCCGTATGCGTTTCCTGTAACGTAAAACCCCTTGTAATCTCTACATATTCCGGCAATCTGCTGAACTTTTTGTTCGTGTCCCGGAAAATATTGAGGTATCCCCTGTCTATGTGTGTATACTTTGGCGAAATTAGGTTGAACAGTGATTCCCATAATATCCCTGAGCTCATCCATGACGAGCGTTATGAGTTTTTGTTCGTGCTCCAGTGCCAGGTCCGATCTCCGTGCCCCTCCAAGCATGGTCCTAAGCAGGACATACCCTTCTGGTGCCCTGTTGGGAAAGATACTCGAGTCCCACAATGTGCCGAGTATTTTTCTGCCTTCCTTGAAGGGGATAAGAAATCCGAATCCCTTGAGGTTATGTTGAATTTTTTCTCGTTTATATCCGAGGCATACAACAGAAACCGACGGATAAAATATTTCGTTCAATAGTGCAGATAGATTTTTGTCCAGGCTGCTTACTATGGCTGCCGTTGTAAAGGCGGGTGTTGCACAGACAACAGCTTCTGCTTCCCTATTTGTTCCGTCTGACAGTGAGATTACATAATTGATACCTTTACGGTCAATTGAGACCACCTCTGACCCCGTCTTCAGTCTCTTGCCAAGAAAACTGGTGAGGGCACTGATCATTGATTCCATCCCGTCATAAAATGAAGTAAGGGTTCCCCCTGGTCCGGCTCCCACTTTTTTACCAGTCTTTTTTGCCTCCTTTTGAAGCTTTATCATGCCGCGGATCAGACTGCCGTATTTCTGCTCAAGGTTGTAGACCTTTGCGAAACAGCTCTTCAGGCTCATTTTCTCCGGATCGCCGGCAAATATTCCTGAAGCCATGGGGTCTATCAGTTTCTCATACGCTTCTCTTCCAAGCCGCCTTGTGGCAAAGTGGGCAAGTGTCTCATCCCCGCCTTTCCATTTGGGTACAAACATTTCCCCGATGACCCTGAGCCTGCCGTAAATGCTCAGAAGGTCAGACGTGAGAAACGCAGGGGGTGATTCAGGCAAAAGGTTGAGTTTCCCCTTTGAATAGATGTACCTCTTTCGCGCATTATCATTGCTTCTTAAGGGAGAGATGGAGAGTTTTGAGACAAGCTCGAGAGTTTTTGGCCGGTTATCAAGAAACCCATTGACGCCGCCTTCACACAGGAAACCGTCAACCCTGTCAGTCCAGATTTTACCACCTGCTTTTTTCTCTGATTCAAGGATAAGGATATCTAATGAAGGCTTGTGCTCGAGTAAAAAATATGCCAAGGAAAGACCGGTGATACCACCGCCGACGATTACCAATCTCATATTCTGTCCATAATATTAGCACAATTCACAAGATGAATCTATATTCCTTCAGAGACCAGAGCTTTCTATGGCGAGTGACAGAAAAGATTTTTTGTCGGTGGAAAAGAGAATAATGCCTTTCTTTTCAAAATCCTTCAGGACAGAAGATACATCTTCCATGGATATCCCTAAATCTGAAGATACCATATCAATCTGGCGGATTTTTATAACAGCTGATAGGTAAATCTTCTTTTCCTGTATATCGAGCACGTGATTCGATCGGTGGCCGTTCCGGGAAATGAGGATCTCCAGACCGTCTGCAACAATTTTGTAGACCATATTCATATCCTCAGAGGTTTTGCTTTTGATCTCGTCAACCTTTGCCCGCAATGCCATGGAGAACTTATACTGCTCTTCATCATTGGTAAACTGATACGGATATGGATAGTTTGAATAGGAAGGCATGCTGAAATCCTCAAAGATCGATGAAAAAATTGACTCACTGCCTTTTATCAGCCCGAATTTTTCGCTATTGAGAAAGACAGGACTGTCCGCTGGCAAATAAAATTCTCCGGGAAATATCTGGATAGTATCCTTGACCAGAATATGGGTGATGAGATCCATAACCCGTATATTTTCTTTGAGATCATCTTCAGTCATACCCGGGAAACAGGTAAACAGGTTGAATTGTATCGGAACCCCCAATTCAGCAGCCGATTTCAATACTTCCACATTTTTCAAAACGGTAACGCCCTTATTCATCAACTGGAGCAGCCTGTCACTGAATGATTCGATCCCGATCTGAAAATGCGAGGGCCAGTTGCCGAAATGCAATATTGCATGTAAGACATCCCGGTCCATCTTCTCCGCACGGAATTCGGCATAAATGAAATTGAGATTCCTGTCTTCGAGGTTCCGGGATATTTTTATTATTGATTCCCGATCCTTCAAGGCGTCTGAATCGAGAATAAAGTAGTTCCTCAGGTCTTCTGAAATGCTCTGATAATATGCTATTTCCGACGTAACCTGTTCAGGGGATTTTGCCTGGCACAGGATATTATACGATTCGTCAGGGCAGAAGGAACAACGCTTCCAGGGACATCCCCTCCCAAATTCGATCGGGAGAATGATATCAGACTTCTGAATGGGGAGCGCGTCAAAATCATATATCGGGAATGGAAGGGAGTTGATCGAAATATTCGGCCGTGAGGGGGATCTTTTTATTTCTCCGTCTTTGTCCCTGTAGACTACATTGTAAAAATCTTTTTCCGGATAATTTATATGGTCAAGCAGGCTCTCAACAGTGACTTCACACTCACTTGTTCCCGTGAAATCGTTGAAGCCGATAGCCCTCATGAAATCATCTGCAAATGCACCGGTACAGTCCTTGCCGCCGAAAACCGTCAGAATATCCGGATAGGCATTTTTTATTCTTGAGCAGAGCAAAAGGGAACCACTTAACTGGTAATGGGAGCAACTGAAACCGATAAGCCTGGTATCCTTTAGGTAAGGTGACAGCTTCAAAAAACAAGAATCAATAAATGATCTGGCGATTTCCCGCAATTCTTCGAAATCAGTCAATGTTAAGCCAAGCGAATTAAGACGTTCCGTGAACCGCTCTTTTGATTTGAAATACCTATCCTCGAAAAACAGTGAAGCAAAGATGTAATCCAGTCCCATGTATTCAACACCGAATTGCTCGGTCAGTTTTAGTAGATTATCTTTAAAACGCAGGGGTAATCCGTTGATATAAGGAAGAAATTCAAGATGAAAGTGAAAGGTTTTAACATTCTTCCCCTTCTCCTCCAGATATGCCTTCATAATACCGAGGTTTATATTCGGAACATTGGCAAACCACCGCGAGATAAACCTCGCATAGGGCATCGAAATAAATATGAAATCTATCATGATATGTATAAGGGTATTTCTATGGATTTATCATATTCGTGAAAGCAGGAACCCAGACAATGTTTTACAATACTATTCTATATAATCTCTTTGTAACATGAAAGATAAAAAACTGAAAAAGGCAGGTTCTTCTAAGCAGAAAAGACTCTCTTTTCCCTCCGATGAAAATAAACATCTCTGGCTTCCCTTTCTGCTTGATGCCTATTTCATAGTCTATAAAGGCATCGATGAAGCGGTTAGGACAGCGTTCAAAAAAGGCAGAAAATTAGCGTGCAGCAAGGGCTGTTCCAACTGCTGTAAAACCCATCAGACCATCCCTGTCTATCCGCTCGAACTGGTGGGTCTCTCCTGGTATGTTACCGAAAAGATCACCGGGCCTGAACGCGATATCATAAAGACCCAGCTGCGTAATTACAAGGAGAACGACCCGTGCCCTTTTCTCGTAAATAGTGCCTGTTCTGTTCACCCAATGAGGCCTGTCTCGTGCAGGCAGTTTAATGTTTTCGGTACTCCCTGTGCTGAAGGTGAAGATCCCTATTACACGAGGAGGGAAGACGTGCTTTCGCCGATCAAACAATACACTGACCGCGCCTTTTTCATCATGCTTCCGTTCTATGGAGTTGAAGACGAAAATGAGAGGTGGAGGATTATTGAGTCCGGTGCTGTTCATCAGGTAGTCAAGCTCATGCAGACCTGCAACTGGAAGAGTTTGGCTGATAAGATGGACGAGTTCGAAAGGCAAATTGCAGAGAACAAATAACTGCAGGCTTTTTATTCTCTGTTAACTATTTCTGTTCTTTAAAATCAGTGTACCACCTCCCACACTTCGAAGGCAATTGCTCCATCCTCCTTAATAACGCTTGCCAGGCGCAACGGTATATGCTTCATGCGCACGAGGTTCAGGAATGCATCACGTATAGCCGGTATGCACGTGTACTCAGGCCCATGCAAGACGAACGCGACTTGGCTATCGGGGCCCAAGTAATCCTTGGCAAAGCTCTCTGCCTCCGCGGAACCTGCGTGAAGGGAAGACGGGCCTTCAAGGAGGGATGCCGTTGATAATTCGATGACCCGCTCAGGTGCTCTTGTCATAAGGAGCGCCTGGTTCCGCATGCCCCAGTCGACAAATACAAACCGCCGATCTGAGCTTGCTACTAGGTCGAGTAGGCGCCATATGGCCGTAGTCTGGATGGCCCGGTTGCATGCACGCTGGTGAACAGCAGGGGCGCAGAGCGTTGTATCGAGGTGGCGGTGGATCTGGGTCGTGTATGCGACGTCCCCGAGTGCCGCGATGCAGATAATTGAGGCGGATATCGCGCCTATAGCCGCGGGGCGCGTAACAAGGCTTGCAACCGCAGCAGCTACGGCAAGAAGTCCGTCAACGGCTAACCATGTTACGAATGGCTCAAGGCTGAGCCGGTGCCAGACCTTATCAGCGGGCAAGGTCACCGTCAGTTGGATCGCTACTGATAGAGCTGACAGGACTACGATGCCGCGAAAGGGAATGACCCGATTAGGCCGACGGACTAACTCCCGCAACCCTCGCAGGATGCCTGCGGCAACCAAGCCGAGGAATACGGCCAAAAAGAGTCCGGCGGCCTTCGGAACGAACGGTTCATGAAACACGACAATGGACTCCATCCCCTGGAAGAAAAGCCCAAGGGCCCGCCCAAGGGTCTCGATCCTTACAAGAATAGGCGTACCGGCACCGCTGCCGAGTGACGCCTGGACTTCGGCAACGCGGAAGGTCACGTAGACCCATCCTACCCAGGCTACTACTGCAAGGTAGGCGAGTGCATGCAGTACCAGTGGCCAGAGGATTCCACCCGGCTGATGACGGGCGATCCATGCTTTTCCCCGGACAAGAACAAATGCCAGAACATACGCATTGATGTACCAAATGAACGTCAACTTCTGCCAAACGCCGATGCCGGCGAGCAACCAGAAGAGGAACGCATCATAAGGCCGATCTTTTTCGGCATAGCGCAGAAGTAACAGCAGGCATGCAGCCCTTAGCATAAAGTCTATTGCCGCTGGTCCGAGGTCATGCCGCAACCGCTGAACAATCTCAGGATTGATGGCAAGAAAGAGCGCAATAAGGAATGCGCTGCTTATACCGAGGGCGCGTTTGGCTGAAGCGAATGTCATTGCGATACCGGCTGCGCCGAGCAGAATCATCGGTAGTCGAATCGAAAGCGGGCTGGTGCCAAATAGCGTCAGTATCGGTGCATAGATGTACCCTTTAAGAGCGCCGATGTAAGGAAGTGCCAGCAGCACCGGCCATCGGCCGATGCTCCAGGCAATCCATCCGCCATCCGGGCGGTTGATTGCAACAGATGCCCACATTACCTCATCGTACCCAAGGCCAGGGCAAGTGATATGCCGCACAGAGAGCACTATATAAGTTGTAAGAGCTATGCCCAGTCCTATCCATGCCCAGGCGCGGGGCTTCCCTGATGATGAGAATTTATTATTTGTCGTGAGCATTTATACCATCATATTATAGAAGATGCACTGAGTGTCAAGACAAAGTTCTCGATTGCGAAGAGAAGAATTTGCACAGGCAGGATACAAAGGGGATTCAAGAAATATGGACGCCCCGGTGATTCGCCTCGAGAGGGAATGACAACCGTGGGAACAGAAGTCGCTATCGATAAAGCAGGTTCGGAATCCGGTTCGAACTGACTTAATCATTTATATCTCGACTGGATCAACATCTACCCTGATTCTCACATCCTTTGAAGCCCTGAACGTCTCGATGATAGATTTTGCTGCAGCATGAAGTTTCCCGCGGACAGGGGATTTGAGGAGCAATTTGTATTCATATTCTTTTTT
>JALHSV010000673.1 GCA_022865525.1 Thermodesulfovibrionales bacterium | reverse complement strand
CATCACCAAAGCATCTGGAATCATACAACCTTATCGATATAGGGCTGGACACATTCCCATTTAATGGATTAACAGCGACATGCGAAGCCATGTGGATGGGAGTGCCTGTTGTTACTCTTTCAGGCACTACTTATGCATCCCGTGGAGGAGTAACTCTTTTATCCAATGTTGGACTTAAAGATCTTATTGCTAAAACACATGATGAATACATATCCATAGCTGTAAATCTTGCCAAGGATTCGAAAAGGTTAGGGTCGTTCCGTAAACATCTGCGGGATATGATGAAATGCTCCCCACTATGTGATGCGAAGAAATTCACCGCAAATTTAGAAATGTTCTATAGAAAGATATGGGAGACACGGTGCAAGTCTGTTTGAAGATGCATATTTGAAACAATAATCATCAAATCTCTTGACCGCTTTAAATTAAAGACTTGTAGGTGTTAGAAATAATCAACCATCTTCTTCAAGGTCGGAAAATACCCCAAATGACTCCGCCTTGAAGATTCAAAGCTGAAAGATGTTGAATACGAATTGTACGCCTCAGAGACAGATCAATCATTTCGAAACGCACTCTGCATATCCTGCGGTATTGCTGTGGGTGTTTGTGATAGGGAGAAAGTGAGATATGTCTGAAATGATACAAAATCTCTCTTTCTATGTGTTATTCGCAATAAATTCAAAAAGAAAGTTTGTGCGGAGTTGCAAGGGGAATTTATTGATGGAATGGTCCGCAAAGGAAAAGCCTGTTTTCATCACTTCGAATCAATATTTCAACTAAATGTCAGCATTTCTCCCGTTTCAGGATTACGCGCAATTCTATCGATTCTTCTTTTTTCTCCGGAATATATAGAATCGTCCAATGAATAAGCAATTATTGGTTTTAACCCTCTTGCTGCATATTCAAGTGTTTTGAATAAGTAACCAACAAACGATCCCGAATAACGATAGCAACGTATGCAGCCCTCAATTCGCTTTTGAATCAAAGAATCATATCCTTGCCAACGAGAAATTTTTGGACAACGTTCGATCCACTCATCAATAGTGTAACTAATCAACCTGAGAAGTTCTTGTTTGGCTAATACATTTCCCTTTTGAGCAATTCTTACTAATGCAATACTGATGATATCCCGTATAGATTTATCATCTTTATCCGATAGAGTGAAAAAGGTATAAAGTTTGCCCTCGTATTTACGAAGAATAATTTTAACCTCAGTTCTATTCCGATATCGTTTTGTTTTTTTTCGCCAAGATGTAATCCATTGTCTTTGAAATTTACGATCTAAAGCACGGGTTATTCTGTCCCAATCTATTCCACCTAATTCTGTTCTTATGTGTTTCTGAAAAAATCGATAAATGTGTGGGGCATATTCTCGTATCCAGGAACTGTTGAAAGTATGGGGTTGTTTCTTTATGAGTAGTCTGTTTATGGTTTGCACAGCTGAATCAAAATCCATCGTACAAAATTATCAAGCAAAACAGTTGAAAAAGAATAAAAGGTGATTGCTCTATATTAACGAAATATCTTTATAGGGATCCCCATGCAGATTCTCGCTGGGACTGTCAAGGATGCAAAGGAACAACGTATCAATTACAAATCTTTTCAAGTATAACTTAAATTTACCCCCCCCTCTTTTTTAGAGAAGGGGATATGGTCAGGCATTTCTTAAGTTTCTTTCTATTTGAAAGGAGAAATATATGCAGGCAAAAGACATGAAAGGGATAATTATAAGTTTTCCATAAATTCGTCAACGCTTAATCTGGCCTGTTTCAAAATTCCACGCAAAGTACCAACTGCCAATTCTCTGTGAAGCGGTACGACACAATATATCGAAAAGAATGTAGACATACAGAAATATATAGAAGGGAAGGGAAGGGAAGGGAAGTGAAAAGCTTGATCTATGGGGTATTTTGGGGTATTTTCAAGCACTTGTCAGATTCATCATCGGTCCGGACGCTTTCGTCATTCCCGCCCCCGTCTTCACGAGGGTAAACTCCGGCGGGAATCCATGTTTTTCGGAGCTTTAAATGGACCCCCGCCTCCGAGGCTGTGTCGCAATGTCATTCTGAGGCCCAAGCCGAAGAATCTCGGTTTTACAACACATTGATCTTATGAGATTCTTCACGGAGTTTATCCTGAGCCAAACAGCGAGATTCGTCGCGGAGCCTGTCCTGAGATTAACGACGAGATTCTTCGCTGCGCTCAGAATGACAAAGCGAAGGGCTCAGAATGACAAAGCGAAGGATTCAGAATGACAAATTTACATTTCAAGGTAATTGCGACACAGCCTCTCCGCGGGGGTGACGGATTCTTTACGAGGTTACCTATTTTGTGATGAATTATTCGTAGATTTTGAGGATATTTTCTGCTTCTGACCTGATCAACTGCCTGAGACTTTCAGGTTGGATGACTTCAACGCCAGATCCATGTTTGATGATCTCTCTGGCGATTTCAGAAAATTCAGCTACAGGTAGACTCAATTCAAGCGAACCATCTTCAAGTATCCTGGTCTTCTGATCCTTGTGCCAGATCTGATCGCTTATCCATTTCGCTTTTCCAGGGGTGAACCGTAAGGTTACCTGCCTGGTGTCATGCCCTTTCATGAGGCCAAAAGACGAGCGGAAGTAGTCTTTGAATGTGAATTTTTGACGAACAGCAAATGTATCTTTTAGCATAACGGGATTCTTTATCCTGTTTATCTTGAATGTGCGGATATCATCCCTCATATGACAATACCCAATGAGGTGCCAGGTACCCATGTAGTTAAAAAGGTGATAAGGGTCAACACGCCGTTCGGTCACTTCCCCGCGGGCTGGTGAACTGTAATTGAAGGAGAGAGCCCTGTTCTTGATGCAGGCTTCAAGAACAGTCCGGAATATCTCTTCAGGGGTAGGGGAATATTCTATGAGATGGAATGATAATACCTCATCCATTTTGCCGGAACCGCTACTATGCTTCTGAATGATAGAAGTAATCTTATCAATAACCGAGGTTATTTCATCAGCCATGAAGCTTCCGCTCATATCTTCAAGGAGCTTCTTTGCAACCATGAGGGAGAGCAATTCGTCAGATGAGAGGTAAATGAGGGGGAGGGAGAATGTTTCGTCTTCGTAAAAATATCCCTTTAGGCTGGAATCGTATTGCAGGGGACAGTTAAGCCTGTCCCTCATGAATTCGATATCCCTCTGGGCTGTCTTTACTGAGATTTCGAATTGTTTGGAAAGACTTGTTGTGTTGGGGTATTTCTTCTGCCTCACCCGGTCATCAAACCAGATAAAGCGTTCGTATATATTTTTTACACCCATATTTGCAGTTCGAGGCTAATGCTATCGATAAGTATAGCAAAATTTAGCTCACACCCATCACCTGAACAATAATGGTTCGGTTCCTTTCTCTATTATCGAAATCAATGAATACAATTTGTTGCCAGATGCTCAATGTGTGCGCATATACAAAACAAAAGTGCCTCGATCCGGAAATGGAGAGGCACTTTTACAGTTTTTATGAAATGCTTATTTTACTGCATCCTTCAGAGTCTTGCCGGCAGAAAATTTGGGGACTTTCCGTGCAGCGATTTTAATAGTTGCGCCTGTCTGAGGATTCCTTCCCGTCCTTGCTTTTCTCTTGCCAACAGAGAAAGAACCAAATCCCACCAGTGCAACCTTGTTTCCCTTTTTCAAGGTCTTCGTGATTGCGTCAATAAGTGAATTCAGAGCTTTTTCCGCAACTGCTTTTGACGTGCCTGAATCCCTTGCCATCTTCTCAACGAGATTAGCCTTCGTCATAATATAAGCCACCTTGAAGACTATTTTGTGAAGTAGATACAATTGCTTCCAAAAAAAAGAATAGCTTTCCAATACGATTTGTATAAAGGCAGCAGACTACCAGTTGGCAGATTGATGATATTAACGGAATCTTGGAAGTACTCCTGCAAAGAGACACACTGGCATTTGCTAAACAAATGAAGAATAGCAAAAAAACAAACGGTGATTACTCGGGTCGTTTTAACGCGTTTCTTCCACATAGCGTGCTCTTCAAACATGATAAATTCTGATCAATGGCAGCTTTCCCCTACAAAAAACGTTGCGCTCATTCATTGACAAATGAAGAATATATAATTACAATGTAAATATGAAAGCAATATCATTCGAGTGGGATGAAAAGAAAAACGCTTCAAACAAGAAAAAACATGGTGTTAGTTTTGAAGAGGGACAAACAGTATTTGTCGATGAGAATGCTTTGCTGATTCATGATCCAGACCATTCGGACGAGGAGGAGCGATTTGTCATGCTCGGATTAAGTGCAAAGCTCAGGGTTTTGGTCGTCTGTCATAGTTACCGCAAAAACCAAACGTCGATAAGAATTATTTCTGCCCGCAAAGCAACGCGCTTGGAGCAGAAGCAATACTGGGAAAGGTGGTCAAAATGAGAAAGGAATATGATTTTTCAAAAGCAAAGAAAAATCCCTACGCAGCTCAACTCAAGAAGCAGGTTACTATTCGTCTTGATGAGGGGACAGTGGAATATTTTAAAAAGCTCGCAAAAGAAGCAGGTATTCCCTATCAGACACTGATCAATCTGTACTTGCGAGACTGTGCTACGGCGGGTAGGAGACTCTCGATACAATGGAAGGCAGCATAAATTAGTTGCGGAGATTTGTCAGGAAATAAAAAAAGAATAAAAGGGGCACATGGTGAAGGTAAAAGGTCGCAGGTCTTTATTCTTGCAGTCGGAGCATGGTTCGCGTTTGTACTTTTGTTACAATTACATCTTGTACTCCATGCCGGCAGCTTTTAAAAGGCTTGTATCTGAACTCACAAAAGAGACATTTTCCTTTACTGAATGTTTTAACCAGAGAGCTGACGCAAGATGAATGCTGTCAGCAGCTTTCAACCCATGTTTTTCGATGATCCTTCTTATTGCCGGATAGAGCTGATCGGAAAACTGGATAACAAAAAAGTATGACCATTCACTTTCAAGGGCACTTGATATTTTGGCATACGTATCTTTTGAAATTTCTCTCATCCTCTGTTTTCTGATGAATGCAGAGAGGATTTCGGGATAGGTTAATATGGATGTGGCTAATACAGAGGCCTCATTGAGAATTTTGTTGACCGTATAAGATCCCTCTTCATCCAAATACCGTTTGACCATGGCACTGCTGTCGAAGTAGATCATCTTCGTTCCTCAAGAATAATCTCTGACGCCGGCTT
>JALHSV010000672.1 GCA_022865525.1 Thermodesulfovibrionales bacterium | reverse complement strand
CCCCTTAGGGGCCTGAGCAACGCCCTTCAGAGGAGAGATGGTGATACCAATGATTTTCTGGATGCCGTCGACAGGTATGATTTCCTCTCTTCGGCCTTCTGAAAAAGGAAACTGGAAAAAAGGCATCACACCGGCTATCTTCCGTCCAATTACCGAATCTCTTTTCATACCGGTTATCCTTTCAGCAGCGTGGTTAAAAAGCAATACCACACCTGACATGTCCACCGTGAAAAGTCCGCTTGGCAGGCTCTCGATCACTTCCTTATTGAAAAGCTCAAGATTTCGAAGGTCTAAGTCTGTTTTCTCAAGCTCTTGCACTGTCTTTTCAAGGCGTGACGAGAGGTAGCCACTCAGATAAGCGGTGAGATAAAAGAAGATAATATGCATAAACAATTTATAGAGATATCCCTGTTCTTTCACCAATCCTTCACTGTCGACAGGAAACACTCCATATAGTTGGAGATTCACAAGAATGCCGTATGAAAGGCTGCTCATGGTTGCAATAACAAATCCCGCTTTCTTATTCAGGATAATGCTCGCGGCAATAATGATAAGAACGAGGGTAAAAGATAACCAGCTCTCCACACCCCCGGTGACATATATGAGGAGG
Source organism: Thermodesulfovibrionales bacterium (assembly GCA_022865525.1). Taxonomy (GTDB): domain Bacteria; phylum Nitrospirota; class Thermodesulfovibrionia; order Thermodesulfovibrionales; family SM23-35; genus JALHSV01. Next base: position 1,359 of record JALHSV010000672.1, on the reverse strand, counting down.
ATTGCAGAAATGACATCAAGGCCCAGTTGTGTGTAAGCAAACAGAAACAGATTTCGAATTTTTTCCAGGAGTAACGAATAGATAAGGGTGAGAACATAAAAAAAGCCTATGAGATAATACAGGGAACGGGTGTGGGGTAAATACTCGGACCCATGAAAGAAAAAGGATAACCCAAATAATATTGTTACGAAAATGACCCTGAAAACGATCAGGGCCTTAATCTTTTTTTTTATATTCTCAGTGTCTTCGGATGACGTCCCCATGCTACTTGATGAGAGTGATCAGTTTGAATATCGGGAGATACATGGCAATAACAATATATCCGACTGCACCACCAAGGAAAACCATCAGCAGCGGTTCCATCATTGCCGTTAGGTTCGAGACCGCTGCGTCAACTTCGTCATCGTAGAAATCAGCTATCTTTGCCAGCATGGCGTCGAGGGCACCGGTCGATTCTCCGACTGCAATCATATGGGTAACCATGGGCGGGAAAACCTTTGCCTTTGTAATCGGCTCTGCAAGTGTTTTACCTCCGACTACTCCCTTGCGGACTTCAACAATTGCATATTCAATGACTTTATTCCCTGATGTTTTTGCTGTTATGTCAAGCCCATCCAGGATAGGCACGCCGCTGCTGACAAGAGTCCCTAATGTCCTCGTGAATTTTGCAACAGCTACCTTATTGAGAAGCATGCCTAATATCGGGAGCTTCAGCAATATTTTGTCGGTAATATATTTCCCTTTTTCTGTTTTCCGAAACTGAACAAGAAAGACGATAAAGGCAACGATTGCCCCTGCCACCAGTAAACCGCCTACACCTGCAATAAAATTGCTTGCATTAACAACGATTCGTGTAGGCAAAGGAAGAGTTCCCCCAAGCTGTGCAAACATCTTCGCGAAAGTCGGAACCACAAAGATCATGATAACGGCAATGACCAGAACAGCAATCGTTGTAACAACAGCAGGGTAAACCATGGCACCTTTAACCTTTTTCTTCAGTCTCATTGCTTTTTCAATATAGGTTGCCAACCTGTTCAGAATGGTGTCAAGAATACCACCCGCCTCACCTGCTGCCACCATGTTCACATACAATTCGCTGAATATTCGCGGGTGTTTTTTCAGGGCATCGGCGTAAGTTGCACCTGACTCAACATCTACCTTCACCTGTGAGAGGGTCTCCCCCAATGTTTTGTTTTCAACTTGTGATGAGAGTATGTCAAGCGCCTGCACCAGGGGAAGCCCTGCATCAATCATCGTAGCGAACTGTCTGGTGAAAATAACAATATCCTTATCTTTCACCTTTCCCCCGAGGGTGAATTTACCGAAGATGCCCTTCTTTGTTTTTCCCGTAACGACCGT
>JALHSV010000100.1 GCA_022865525.1 Thermodesulfovibrionales bacterium | reverse complement strand
GCTACAACTATAACTCCGTTCGACTTGCATGTGTTAGGCACGCCGCCAGCGTTCGTTCTGAGCCAGGATCAAACTCTCAAATTAAAGTTTAAAACTGACTAGGGTTTGCTACGCACTTTTTTAGATTTTTCAAAGAACAATAAGCAAGAGTTATTATGTTACCTGAAGAGAAAAATGTTTGTCAACCTCTTTTCATATCTTCTCATGATAAATTTTTCATTGCTTACATATAACCATATTTTTGACAGTTTCATACTGCATTTTTTATACTTCCACCATTACTTAAGGAAGGAGAATTTCATTATGGGCTTCGGAATAAACAATAGACTTTCACGTATCATAAAACCGAAAACAGGAAAAACCGTCATGCTCGCTGTTGATCATGGTTATTTCCAAGGACCAACAACAGGCTTGAGAGATTTGAAGAAAACTGTCACCCCCCTTATCCCCCATACAGACTGCTTATTTATAACAAGAGGGATGGTGAGAAACTGCATAGACCCCAGAAGTGATGTTTCAGTATGCCTCAGGGTTTCAGGAGGACCAAGTATCCTCGGGGAATTATCGAATGAAGATATCACCACTTCTTTGGAAGAGGCGATAAGGCTCAATGCTGCCGGAGTCGGGATGTCCATCTTTGTTGGTGCACCCAATGAAGACAGGACTATTGCAAATCTTGGAAGATTAGTAAGTGAGGCAGAAAGGTACGGAATGCCTGTACTTGCTGTAACAGCTATTGGAAGAGAGATGGCAAGGGACGCGCGATACCTGAGCCTCGCATGCAGGATTGCAGCGGAGATAGGAGCACGTTTTGTCAAGACATACTACTGTGAGGATTTTTACAAAGTTGTTGAGGGATGTCCTGTGCCTATCGTAATGGCAGGAGGCAAAAAGATACCCGAGATGGACGCTCTGCAAATGACTGCAAATGCAATTAAGGAAGGCGCGTCAGGTGTTGACATGGGCAGAAATATTTTTCAGAGTGATAACCCTGTCGGGATGATTAAGGCGATACGGGCGATTGTCCACAAAGGCGCAACAGTTGATGAAGCGTTTGAGATTTACTCGAAGAAATAGACGATGACCAATTATCTGTATGGAGTGAGTTCATTCAAAAGGTGCCAAGGATTCATAGGGTCAAGGAATCAAGTGAAAATATTCAAAAATATATCTCGAACCCCGGGATCCTTGTCCCCTTGAATCCTGCCTCCATATGAAAGTAGCCGTTTACTACCGCAACGATGATATAAGAATCGAGGAACGACCGATTCCCTCCATTTCTGATCATGAAATTCTTGTAAAGATGAAGGCGTGCGGGATTTGTGGAACCGATGTTATGGAGTGGTACAGGGTCAAGAAAGCTCCCCGCGTGCTTGGTCATGAAATGACAGGTGAGATTCTCGATATCGGGAAGAATGTTGAGGGATTTCAGAAGGGTGACAGGGTATTTGTCTCTCACCATGTACCCTGTTATACCTGTCATCACTGTCTTCAGGGTGATTATACCGCCTGCGAATTGCTTCACATCGGGAATTATGATCCGGGAGGGTTTTCGGAATTCATACGTATTCCTGAAGCAAATGTGCGACACGGAACATTTCTCCTTCCCACCGGATTATCTTTTGAGGATGGTACGATGATCGAACCTCTGGCATGTGCAGTCGCAGGACAGAATCTGTTAGGTTTGAAAGAAGGGCAGACTGTTTTGATAATAGGCTCCGGGGTTTCAGGCATTTTGCATATACAACTGTCAAAGATGAAAGGTGCAAAAGTTATTGCAACGGATATCAATGAATACAGAATGGATAAGGCCATGGATTTTGGCGCGGACCGCGTAATCGAGGCCGGAAAATATTCTCTCAATGTTCTGAAAAATATCAACGATGACAGACCGGCAGACGCAGTGATTGTCTGTTCAGCAGCAAAACAGGCGATTGATCATGCACTCGCTTCTATCGGCAGAAAAGGAAAGATTCTCTTTTTTGCAGTTCCCGAAACTGACATCAGTATTCCGGCCCTTTCGTTCTGGAGAGATGAGATAACGGTACTGTTCTCTTACGGTGCCGCCCCCGGGGATCTTGAGAAAGCAATGGAATTGATCGACAGCAGAATGATTGATATCAGAAAAATGATTACACAGAGAGTTCCACTTTCATCTATCATGCATGGGTTTCAATTAGTCTCGGAAGCAAAAGAATCATTGAAGGTTGTGGTAGTTCCCGATAAAGAGGGTTAAAAGATTGTAACCTCGACAATATCCCCTTCCTGAACACCGAATTTCCTCATAGGTATCACCGCAGTTCCGTCGGCCCGTGTTAACGTAGTGATAAGCCCTGATTTTCCGAGTAAAGGAACTGCCCATATTTCTCCATTCCTCTTTTCAAGGGAAACACCTATATGCTCTTCCCTGCCGGGGCTTGAAGAGATATTTCTGGCTATCCTTGCCTGGATAGTTCTTTTTTTCTTATCAAACTGACTCTCCGCTGCCCCCGACTGAATTGCGATTGCAGGCCTGATGAATATTTCAAAACAGACATGAACAGCTGCAGGATGCCCAGGGAGACCAAATACCGGAGCAGTTCCAACAACACCGCCTATCATTGGTTTACCCGGCTTTAATGATACACCGTGGAATAATACTCCGGGGCTCCCTAAATCGTTGATCACCTTCGCTGTCAAGTCCTTTGTGCCTACTGAACTTCCGCCGGTAATCAGAACCATCTCTGAATCCTGCAATGAATGTTCAACGACATCCCTGATGATTCCATACTGGTCGCTGAAGATACCTTTTTTCACTGCAATACCGCCTGCGCCGGAAATCAGACCTGCAAGGGTATAGGAATTGATATCCCGAACTTTGCCGGGCTGAAGAGATTCATCCGGAGCAATGATTTCGTCACCAGTCGAAATGATCGAAACCTTTGGTTTTTCATACGTCCATATATCTGTGATACCAAGGCCGGCAAGTGCACCGACATCCTGGGGCCGCAACCGGTGACCGCTCTTTAATACCCGCTCATCTTTCCTCGCGTCTTCGCCTGCCTGTATAACATTTTCACCGGGCGAAACAGGCTTTACAATCTCTATCATCTTCTTATCAAGCTGCTGGGTATGTTCAAGCATTACGACAGCATCTGCCCCCTCCGGGAGCATCCCGCCGGTAGCTATCTTTGCACATTTTCCTTTCTGAAGAATGACCTCAGGCTTTTCACCCATTAATATTTCAGCGACGAGAGTGAGATACGCAGGGAGCCCTTCTGTAGCACCAAATGTATCGGAGGAACGTACGGCAAACCCGTCCATTGTTGACCTGCTGAATGCAGGAAGGTCTACAGGGGCAAGGATATCTTTTGAAAGCACCATTCCGTAAGAGTTTTTGATAGGAATAGAAACCTCTGCAGGTCTTTTGAACGGTGCATATCGGAAGAGCAACTGGAGGGCTTCCTCTACAGTGATCAGTTCCTCTCTGCCAAGCATGTCTTTCATACGGAATATTGCTCCAACGAAAGACAGCGCTTAATTGAACCTATTCATCGCTTTATCTGCTCCCTCAGAAACAACAGCGCAAACAGCATTCACGGCACGCTGCATTGCATCCTTCATCAAACTCCTTTCCGATCTCCTGAATTTACCCAGGACGTAGTCTTCAGCCTCTACCCCTGGATCTCTCCCGATCCCGATCTTGACACGGACAAAATCCCTTGACCCTATGCTCTGAATGATCGAATCGATTCCTTTATGTCCTCCTGACGATCCCGTTTTTCGAATCCTTATTCTGCCGGGTTCCATATCAAGATCATCATGGATAACAACAAGGTTTTCCGGCTGAATGCCGGACTTTCTGCATATATCCTGAACGACAGGTCCACTCATATTCATATAAAGAAGGGGTTCTGCGAGGAGCGCCTTGTGCCCCTCGATGGAACCCCTCCCGATTCTGCAACGGTCTTTTTTTTCTGTCAGAACTATTTTATACGTATCAGCAATTTCCTCTAAAACCATAAACCCGACATTATGTCTGGTTCTGGCGTATTTTCTGCCAGGGTTCCCAAGGCCGACAATGAGCCACATCGGTTGAATGAACAATTATCAATTATTAAGGCAAAATTGCTGACTGATAATTGTTATTTGCTCTCCTCCGCTTCTTCTTCTTTCTTGCCCTTCTTTATCACTTCGGGTTCTGCAACCTCGGGTGCAGCAACCTCAGCAGGTGCAGCCTCTTCAACAAGAGGAGCAATAATATTCGCTAACACTTCGGTTGAGTCTGTCAGAATCTTCACATCTTCTCCGAGACTGAGGTCACCGACGTGGAAGAACTGACCGATTTCAAGCCCTGAGATATCTATCTTAATATGACCCGGTATTTTATCAGGGAGACATTCTACCTCAATCTCTCTGAGAATATTCTGCAATATACCTTTATCCCGTTTTACTCCGATAGGCTCGCCTGTCGTTGTTACGTGAACACTCACTCTGACTTTTTCTGTCAGCGAGACTTCAAAGAAGTCTGCGTGGAGCAGTTCCCTTTTCGTGGGATCAACCTGATAATCCTTGATAAGGGCAAGTTTATTTTCACCGTCTGCAAAATGAAGATTGACCATAACCTGACTACCCGCGGTTGTATTAATAAACTGCGTCATTTCTTTTTTGGGAATCTTTATCGGGAGAGATCCCCCGCCGCTGTAAAGAATAGCAGGGATCATAGCTCCCCTTCTGAGAGAGCGTGCTGCCCCTTTGCCTTTTTCTTCTCTCTTCTGAACATTAAGGGTTATCCTTTCCATTTTTTCTCATTTCCTCCTTCACGCAAACAGCGAACTTATTGAAGACTCCTCATGGATCCTTCTGATTGCCTCTCCAATGAGAGACGCTATACTGAGAACAGTCAGTTTCTTGCACTGTTCCATTTTGCTGTCAAGCGGTATGGTATTCGTAACGATCAGTTCCTCAAGCACCGAATTGTTGACCTTCTCAACCGCATTATCTGAAAGCACGGCATGGGTACATGCAGCAACAACCCGTTTTGCTCCTTTGTCTTTTAATGCTGCTGCCGCTTGAATTGTTGTGCCTCCTGTATCTACCATGTCATCAAGGATAATGGTATCTTTGTTTTCGACATTCCCGATGACATTCATGATCTGGGAAATATTTGCTACCTCACGTCTTTTATCAATAATTGCGATGGAACACTGGAGTTTTTTTGCAAAGGACCGTGCCCTCTCAACACCGCCGGCGTCCGGAGAGACAATCACCAGGTTCTCGAAATAATACTTTGTGCGAACGTAATCCAGAAGGACAGGTGATGCATACAGATTATCAACCGGTATATTGAAAAATCCCTGAATCTGCGCTGCATGGAGATCCATGGTCAGAATTCTATTTATCCCTGCGGCGGTGATGAGGTCAGCAACAAGCTTTGCCGATATCGGAACCCGTGGCTGAACCTTTCTGTCCTGACGTGCGTATCCGTAGTAAGGGATAACAGCGGTTATTCTGTGTGCTGATGCTCTTTTCAGTGCATCAACAATGAGAAGGAGCTCCATGATATGCCGGTTTACCGGCATGCTGGTTGGTTGCAGAACGAATACGTCAGTCCCCCTGACATTTTCATTGATCTGTACCATGATCTCACCGTCACTAAACTCTGTTACTGTCGCATCTCCAACTGGGATATCAAGATATCCTGCAATCTCCTGTGCAAGACCCTTATGCGCATTCCCCGTGAAAAATTTAATTCCTTCCGGCATTATCCCTCCAAATTAACTTTAAACCTCCAGATTTTGCTTTTGCAAAATCTGGGTTGGCTGGGGCGGGAGGATTCGAACCTCCAGATGGGAGATCCAAAGTCTCCTGACTTGCCGTTTGTCGACGCCCCACCATAAATAAGTTAAGAGTTAAAAGTTACGATATGAGCACTATTCGTAAAGTCTTTCTTCACCTTTTAATTTATTTAAATGAGTGTCTCAACGATCCGGCACCAATTTGGCTTCATCGCCGTTGCAGCCTTTTCTGCCTTTTCCTTATTTCTGAAAACGCCAAAGACAGTGGGGCCGCTGCCGCTCATTGCGGATACTTCCGCCCCCATTTCAGTTAGTTTATGCTTTATCTCCCTGACTGCGGGATATTCTCTCATAACCACTTCCTCAAGATCATTGGACAGTATTTTTGTGAGAGAGAGATAATCTTGCTTTTCCAGGGCCTGACAAAACAGTTTAATAGCAATAGGTTTTTTTGTCAACGTGTGCCCATGCAGCTGATCAAAAGAAGCGTACGCCCATGCTGTTGCAACATCCACGTATGGTTTGACAAGGAGGAGCATGAAGGATGGTTCTATTTTCAGGGAGGTCACCCTGTCACCTTTCCCTTCAACCAAGGCTGCGGGAGCGTTGAAAAAAAAGGGTATGTCAGACCCTAAATGAGCACCGATTGAGCTGAGTTCTCGATTCTGCAAACCCAGACCCCATAAGGTATTAAGCCCGGAGAGTGTATATGCCGCATCGCTGCTTCCCCCTCCAAGGCCGGCACTCACTGGTATGTGCTTCTTTACGATGATGCGTGCGCCTTTCCTATATGAAACGTATTTCTTCAAAAGCGCGGATGCTTTATAAACAAGATTGTCTGAGACCGGGATATCCATGTCACTTTCGACAGCTATTGAATCTGCGTGATCAAAGATGAGTTCATCGTACAGACTGACACACTGCATAAGGCTGACAATGTCATGATAACCGTCTTTTCTTTTCTTTATGATTTGAAGAAACCAGTTAATCTTTGCCGGAGCTCTTAGCGATAGTGAATCACACCGTGCGAGGGGAAAGGAAACACGGGGACGCGGAGGAGTGGAATCACTTTGTTTCACCGGTTTTACCATCTCTATAGCCGACCTCTTTGATCTTCTGCACCACACGCTCTTTAAGGCCTTCGTCTTCGCCCTTTTCATGATAACCAAGGGACTTTGCCCAGTATTCCTGTGCCTTTTCCGTTACCCCGATCGCGAGATAGACATCACCGATATGTTCCAGGATTGTCGGATCATCTTTCACGATTTCAGATGCTTTCAGAAGCATCTCTAATGCTTCGGGATACTTTCCGGATTTGTAATAAACCCAGCCCAGGCTGTCCATGATATAGCCGCTTTCGGGCTTCAGCGCTAAAGCCCTCTGAATGAGCGAATATGCATCTTCAAGGTGAATACCTTTATCAGCATAACTATACCCCAGGTAATTCAGTGCCTCAGCATGCTCCGGATTGAGATCTATCACTTCTTTCAGACACGTGTCCATTTCATTAAATCTGCCTGTTTTCTCAAAGACTATGGAAAGATTAAATAACAGATCGTCATTATCAGGAAAACGTCCGATTGCATCCTTTAAGATACCTTCTGCTTTCCCGTAATCTTTTTTATGGATATATGTTGAAGCAAGGTACAGATAAATTTCAGATTTTTCCTTCTCAAAACTCAGCAATTCCTCATAGATCGCTATTGCTTCGTCATCCCTGTTCAAACGTGAATACAAGAGTCCAAGGTATAGAAAAGCGCTCACATTCTTCGGTGCCTGTGAAATGATTTTTTTCAACTCTGCAACAGATTCATCTGTTCTCTCCAGTTCACCAAGGCATAGTGCGAGATAGTAGCGTATTGCTGTATTTTGAGGCCTTGCTTCGAGTACAATCCTGAATTCCTCTACAGCCTTGTCATACTGTTTATCATCCAGATAAAGGATTCCGAGATTGACGTGCGCATCTATATTCACCGGTACTTGAGAGCTAATCTCTCTGTATTGCTCTATCGCTCTGTCGGTCTCTTTCTGCTTGAAATAGAGTTGAGCAAGTCTTTCCCGTGCCTGAAGGTTGTGCGGATTTATCGAAATCACGTTGTCATAAGACTCCTCGGCCTCTTTCCATTGATTCTTCATTTCATAGATAAGTCCAAGATTGTAATATGCTGCATCAAAGTTGGGTTTTTGGGCTATTGCCTTATGGAAATATTCTAACGCCTTCTCAGTTTCTCCCTTATCCAAATATATAGAACCGAGATAAAATATCGCCATAGGATTATCCAAGTCGTCTCCGGTCAAATTTTCAAGGATCTCCACTGCTTTCCCGTGTTCTTTCATCGAAGCATAGAGGAGGCTGAGAAATATTGCTGCCTCCCGGTGATCCGGTTGTATTTCAAGGATTCTCCTATAGATTTTGATTGAATCTTCTGACCTCTTCTGGCTGTTGTACAGCTGTGCAAGGAGCAGGAGAGCCGGGATATAATCAGGTTCTTGTTTGATGATCTCCTCAGTACGTGCAATTGCTTCATCGATCTTGCCGGTTCTCAATAATAAATAACTGATCTGCAGTTTCAGGGAGGAAGACGAGGGGTCCTTTTCGAGCGCTTTATTGTAGTATTCGATAGCATCTTCCCATTTCCCCTCTTTTTCTGCAACATTGCCGAACAGAAACAGATAATACGCATCCTCCGGGGGGAGTGCTTTTTCTATACTCGGTTTAACCTGTTGCGTTGTACATGAGGTCAAGTATAGTGAAAAAAACAGAAGAAACAAAGACGTGCTCTTCAAAAACATGATTCAATTATGACACAAAGATGAGAATGTTCACAATGTGATAGAATCTGAAATGGATTTTTATGATGTTGTTTTTCCGGTCAATATTGGGGCCTTGACCTACCGCTGTCCTGAAGCACTCTCCGGCCATGTTAAACCGGGTATGATGGTAAGTGTATATCTGAAAAACTCAATCACAAAAGGAATCGTTCTGAGGAAAGCGTCAGGTATCTGCTCAGGTAAAATAAAAGATATCAGGGAAGTTCATGATACTGTTCCCGTCCTGAGCAGCAGTCTGATTCATCTCTTGGAATGGATGTCAGATTATTACATAGCTGAGCAGGGACTCGTCCTGAAAAATATCCTCCCCAAAGAAGTATTTGCAAAAGTAAGCCTGAAGAAAACTCGGCAATCATCGCGTCCCCGGGTTCAAAATAACCGCACGACCGTAGATCGTCTCAATACCGTGCCTGTTGACAACACTATGGTAAACGCTGTAACAGCCTCGATCAGCGATTCCACATACAAAACTTTTCTCCTTCATGCACCTTCTTCTGCCTATGCATATTCTTTTTTATTGAAAACCATTGCTGAAGCTCGTAATGGCATTATTCTTGTCCCTGAAATATCTGCTCTTACCATACTTTATTCTCATCTGAGTGAGCACTTCGGCGAGAGAATATGCCTTTTCCACGGCGAACTCAGTAAGGGCAAAAGACGCGAGGCTATAGCACGGATTCTTTCATCTCAATCAGATATCATGCTGGGGACAAGATCCGCAGTTTTTGCTCCGTTCAAGAAAATATCGTTCATTGTCGTCCTCCAGGAACACAGCAGTTCATATAAACAGGAAAACAGTCCTTGTTACAGCGGAAGGGATATTGCGGTCATGCGAGGTTTTTTCGAAAAGGCCACGGTACTTCTCACATCTGTCAGCCCTTCGATCGAGTCTCTCTATAACGGTAAATCGGGAAAATACATTGTGCTGAAACCAGAATCTGATGTGAAGGTGCCCAAGGTGAGAGTAATAGATATGCGATATGAAAAGCATATCAAGCCATATCTTTCGAAAACAGTCATCGATACTGCCACGAAACACCTGAAGCGTGCCGGGAAGATAATGTTTGTCGTTAACAGGAGGGGATACTCGACTCTCCTTGAATGTATGGATTGCAATTACGTCGAGGAATGCCCTGATTGCAAAATACCACTTGTCTATCACAAACAGGACATGTCAATGAAATGTCACTATTGCGGGTATACACAATCAAAGGTGCCGGAATTTTGCAGCAGGTGTAAAGGTCATAACCTGCAATTGCTCGGTGCAGGAACGCAGAGGGCTCAGGAAGACATTGAGAATATCCTTGGTATTAGTACCATAAGGCTCGACAGTGACAAAATGAAGAGAAAATCTCTCATAGCAGGGGTAACGGGTGCTGCCTGCCTGGCTGAAAACAGAATAATTATCGGCACAAAACTGATGACCAGGAGGCTGGACTCCACCGTACAATTTTCCATGGCTGCAATTCTGAATACAGACATTTTCCTGAATCTCCCTGACTTCAGGTCCGCAGAGAAGGCTTACCAGGAAATCTCCTCTGTTATTGATAAAATTGAGCCGAATGGTGAGATCCTTATCCAGACAAGACTGCCGCATCATTATTTATTCAAAGGGGTGAAAAACAATGACTACGATTTGTTCTTCCAGGAGGAATTGCACAGGCGCAAGGCCCTTCTCTACCCACCCTTTTCGAGGCTCATCCTAATTAAATGCGTGAGCAAAAGGGAGCTGTCAAAAGAGATATCAGAAAACATAAAAAAAACTGGCGGTGATGTGGAAATACTCGGCCCGTCTGTATCAAAAAATAAGAAAAAAGAATATGAATACAAATTGCTCCTCAAATCCCCTGTCCGCGGGAAACTTCATGCTGCAGCAAAATCTATCATCGAGACGTTCAGGGCTTCAAAGGATGTGAGAGTAAAAATCGATGTCGATCCATATGTAATCTGATCTCTTTCAATGTGTATCCCAAACTGTTTCTTTCCTAACCCATCTTCCGCAGTTACTGCTCAAATTTCACAAAAAATATAAATAAGGAAAGAGCAAACCCGCATCAATTCTTGATAGAGAAATACCTTATTCTGAAAATCGTATGTAGTGCAGAAAAGCCTCTTGATATGGCTTCATAAATAGCCCCATAATTTCTGATATGTACCTGCGGCGGCATGGCAAGAACGTTGACGGAGAAGAGTACGGATACTGGTCGTTGGTAGAGTCTGTCCGCACTGCAAGAGGCCCCCGTCAGAGAATAGTTGCGACTATTGGTAAACTGCCCGGCCTGGATAAAGAAGAACGTATCGGTTGGGAAGAGATCAGCCGCATACTCACAGGCAAGCCAAGACATCAAGACAGCCTGCTTGAAAAGTTTGAAGAGCCGCCATCGTGGGCGACAGTAGATATCAATCGAGTGACTGTAGAACGTCTGCGCAGCTTCGGTGACATCTATCTTGCCCTTATGCTTTGGCAACAACTCGGCTTTACAGCCTTCTGTCAGGAACACATGCCTGAAGGGAGAGAAACAATACCATGGTCAGTAATGGCCTGTATTCTTACAATAGCGCGATTTTGTTCACCATCATCGGAGTTGCAGATAGCAGAGTCGTGGTATGGCAAGACTGCAATGGATGATTTACTTGGAGTGTCTGCCGAGAAAGTAAACGATGATCGACTGTATCGTGCACTGGATGCTTTGTTACCTCACAAGGATGCCCTGTGCAGACACCTGCAAGATCGTTACGGTGAAATCTTCGGTGAGACGTTCGACTTTCTTTTCTACGATATCACTTCCACATATTTTGAAGGAATGGCCTTGGGCAATCCACAGGCAAAGCGTGGTTACAGCCGAGATAGTCGTTCCGATTGCCTTCAGGTCTGCATCGGCCTTGTAACAAGTAGAGAGGGACTGCCCCTTGCTTTTGAGATATTTGACGGCAACCGTGCCGATGTCACTACCACCGAAGAAATGGTGTTGGCGATGGAGAGCAAGTATGGTAAAGCAAACCGGATATGGGTAATGGACCGGGGCATGGTAAGTGAAGAAAATATACAGTTCATGAAGGAGCGAGGTGCCCGATATATTGTAGGTACACCAAAATCAATGCTCAGGAAGTTTGAACAGGAATTACTTACAAGAGGTTGGGAAGAAGTTCATCCCGGTGTTGAAGTGAAAATCTGTGATTGTCCTGAAGGTGGAGAGGAAACATTTGTCCTGTGTCGCTCCGAAGGACGGAAAGATAAAGAAACAGCCATACTGAATCGTTTTCTTGATCGGCTACAAACAGGGCTTGGGAAACTCAAAGAACAGGCGGAAAAGGGAAGGCTCAGAGATCGACAACGGGCGGAACGAAGGATCGGAAGGCTTCTGGAGAGAAACAGCCGTGCCGCTTCGCTTTTTACCGTGACTGTTAATGAGACCGGATCAGGAAAACAGAGGCGCCTTGCCATAGATATCAAGAAGAGTGAAGAGCGTTATCAGTGGGCACTTCAAAGTGGAGGCAGCTATATCCTGCGCACCAATTGGACAGAGGCCGATCCCAAGACGATATGGAAGAAGTATATCCAGCTGACTGAAGTGGAAGACGCCTTCAGAACGGAAAAGCATGATCTTGGTATGCGGCCTATCTATCATCAGAAGAAAGACAGAACACAAGCACATATACTCGTTTGCTTCTTGGCTCTCTCGATGTGGCAGACACTTCAGCAATGGATGAAGGCATCCGGGCTGGGTACAGCACCGAGAAAACTTATTGAAGAGATGCGGGAGGTAAGATCACTTGATGTCCTGCTTCCTGCCAGAGATAAAACCATCAGACTAAGAGTCGTCTCTACTCCTTCAAAAGAGCTGAAAGTTCTGCTTCAGAGGATGAAGATATTGTTGCCCAATAAACCAAAGATTATTCAAAATGTAGTGCAGAAAATCGCCTGATTTGCAACCTAACTTATTGATATGATTGACTTTCAATTCTCAAACTGCGGAAGATGGGCTAGAATAAATATGGACACATCTACAATATTGATGCACCAATTCTTACTCATATTCAGCAAAATTATATCAGAAACGATAACTTACTGATTTCTTCTTGGAAATCAACACATTAGATGTGAAGCCCGTATGATCTTGATCGACTTATGTGTGACAACATCACACAGATCCTTATCCCCGCTGACGATAAAATCCGCTGATGCCGACAGAGCACAAAAGATGGACTCAGTCGTTCACCCGCTTCCACCTCCTGTGTATCCAGAGCCATTCTGCTGGGTGTTCCCGTATATATTCTTCGATAAAACCAGAAAATTTCGCTGTATCCG
>JALHSV010000099.1 GCA_022865525.1 Thermodesulfovibrionales bacterium | reverse complement strand
CAATTAAGAACATATCCCTTAAAGGAAATACATCCCCATCCTATTCTCAAGCCGTCTGCAACGCTAATTCCCAAACGATCACTGTATACCTTTTAAAAGGTGTAGCACTCCTACATGATCATAAAAGAGCGGCAGGTAGGTTTTCTCGAGAATATTCCGGCCTTTCGCCTCCCCTCGTTTAATATTCAAGATATCCCACTATTCGATCAAGCAAAGCTTTAATATCTGTATGCTCGGCATGAACGAATATACTTTCATAGCGAGCTGAAAAAGGCGTAATAAAAATGAGGAAGATATACATTTGTTTCATAGTATACATTCTGGTTCTAACGATAGCAGGGTGTGAAAACTACGACAAGGCAATACAAGGAATTGGAAAAGGCGAGGAGTTCGTCGACACTGCCGCGAAAAAGGTAACGGAGACCCGCGAAGGTGTTGAACAAAGTATCGGAAAGGTTCTTGGTAAAGACACCGGGAAGTCAGATGCGGAGAAGTCTGAAAGCAAGGAAAATAACGAAAACAAGAAAAAGGAAAAAGATTGAAGGGAAAAGAAATATTCTTTTTTCCCGAGATCCCAAGACATTGATGAACTATTTTAAATAAATCCAAAACAAGGAGGTTTTCATATGAAATGTCCGGTATGTAGTGTTGATTTGACGATGTCCGAAAGACAGGGAATCGAGATTGATTATTGCCCCCAGTGCAGGGGGGTATGGCTGGACCGCGGAGAGCTTGACAAGATAATCGAGAGGTCACAACCAATGCCTGCGGAAACATCCCCAGAGAGGCGAGAGAACATTGAAGACAGCAAACATTATGAAAATAAGCATCACAAAGATGAGCATGGTGGATATGGTCATAAAGGACATAAACGTAAGTCGTTTTTATCAGAATTGTTTGACTGAAAAAGGATAAAGCACTTGATTAAAACTAATTTTGATATAAGCAGATTCCCTGGCCTTTTTGAGACAGAAGCTGCAAATAGACTGAAGAAAGAAGGATACAACGAACTTCCGTCCAGTAAAAATCGGAGCATTTTTGCTATTGCCCTTGATGTTGTCAAAGAACCTATGTTCCTCCTTCTTATCGCCGGTGGGGTAATTTACCTGCTTCTCGGAGATATTCAAGAGGCGTTTATGCTGCTCGGTTTTGTATTCATTGTCATGGGCATCACACTCTATCAGGAACGCAAGACAGAACGGGCACTTGAGGCATTACGCGACCTGGCAAGTCCCCGGGCGTTAGTCATAAGGGATGGTGTGCAGAAAAGGATAGCGGGACGTGAAGTGGTAAGAGACGATATCATAGTGCTTTCAGAGGGGGATCGTGTACCGGCTGATGCTGTTGTTCTTTCTTGTGTAAACCTTTCTGTAGACGAATCTCTGCTTACTGGCGAATCGGTTCCGGTACGCAAATCATCTTCCAAAGACATAATGAAGATGACACGCCCAGGAGGTGATGATTTGCCTTTTGTCTTCTCGGGTACTTTAGTCGTTCAGGGCTTCGGCATTGCTCAAGTGCAGGCAACCGGATTCGATACCGAGATTGGGAAGATAGGCACTGCTCTCAAGATGATTGAACCTGAAGAAACCCTGCTACAGAAAGAAACCGGAAAACTTGTACGCAGACTCGCTTTTATAGGACTGTCACTATGCGCTCTCGTCGTATTTGCGTATGGGTTCACAAAGGGCAATTGGCTAAACGGATTCCTGGCGGGAATAACCCTTGCCATGGCAGTCCTTCCGGAAGAGTTCCCCGTAGTTCTAACCATATTCCTTGCTATGGGGGCATGGAGGATCTCCCATAAGCGTGTATTGACCAGAAGGGTGCCGGCAGTAGAAACGCTCGGTTCAGCCTCCGTCCTATGTGTAGATAAGACCGGAACTCTTACCCTGAACCAGATGTCTGTGAGAAAGATCTTTGTCAGAGAGGAACTTTTTGACATCACTAATCGCAAAGACACACTCTCTGAAGATCTTCACGAAATAGTGGAATTCAGCATACTCTCAAGCCAGACAGACCCTTTCGATCCCATGGAGAAGGCATTAAGGGAGCTTGGGAAAAGAACTCTCTCTACTACAGAACACCTCCACGATGATTGGACGCTGGTAGAGGAGTACCCCCTCTCTCCGAACTTGCTCGCGATGTCTCGTGTCTGGAAATCGCATGAAAACGACGGCTACATCATCGCTGCAAAGGGCTCTCCCGAGGCTATTGCCGATATATGTCATCTCGATAATAAAGAGAGGAAGAGCCTGGCGGAGAATATCAACACCATGGCAAAAGAAGGGCTAAGGGTTATCGGTCTCGCGAAATCAGCATTCTCAGAGATATCCCTTCCCGGGGGACAGCATGATTTTACATTTACGTTCATGGGGCTTATTGGGTTAGCTGACCCCGTGCGTCCGAATGTTCCCGACGCCATAAAGGAGTGTTACACTGCGGGAATAAGGGTCGTGATGATAACCGGAGACTATCCGGTTACAGCCCAGAATATAGCCTCAGAAATAGGCCTCAGCAACTACAATGAGGTTATCACCGGTCCGGAACTTGAGAAAATGGACGATATGGAACTCCAGAAACGGATCAAAACAATGAACATTTTTGCACGGGTCGTCCCTGAACAGAAGCTGCGCATAGTAAATGCCCTTAAGGCTAATGGAGAAATTGTGGCAATGACCGGTGACGGAGTTAATGATGCGGCAGCCCTGAAATCTGCACACATAGGAATAGCAATGGGAGGACGCGGGACTGACGTAGCCCGGGAGGCTTCATCCATAGTGCTGCTTGATGACGACTTTTCTTCTATAGTAGAGGCTATTAGAAAGGGCCGTAGGATTTTCGACAATCTGAAGAAAGCTATGGCATATATATTTGCCATCCATGTTCCTATCGCCGGCATGTCTCTGTTTCCTGTTCTTTTCGGCTGGCCTCTTGTATTGCTGCCGATGCATGTTGTCTTTTTGGAACTGATTATTGACCCGGCCTGTTCAGTGGTTTTTGAGGCCGAGGCAGAAGAATCCAACATCATGAAACGTCCTCCGCGCACTCTTGGGGCTCCTCTATTTGATAAGAGTATGATAGTTTTCAGCCTGCTGCAGGGGGCAGTCGTGCTGTTAGTAGTTCTGTCTGTATATGTAATTTCACTTTATCGCGGTCAGGGAGAACTTGATGCCCGAACCCTCTGTTTCACAACCCTTATCGTGGCAAACCTTGGTTTAATCCTGACGAACCGTTCATGGTCCAGGAGCATTCTTAGCACCTTCCGCTCACCGAATGCTGCTCTCTGGTGGGTTATGGGAGGAGCGATCCTGTTTCTGGGGACAGTGCTTTATCTGCCTTTTTTCAAAGATCTGTTCCGGTTCGGCACATTATGCGGTACAGACCTTCTTATCTGTCTTTTTTTGGGAATCATGAGCATTCTCTGGTTCGAAGTGCTTAAGGTATTCCGCAATAAGCGGGCAGGTGCATGAAAACATGAACATTAGTGTGTTTAGGCCAGGCATATTAGACGATGTTCCTTTTTGTGCCCTATCATCTTTAATTTTTAACCATTAGCAAACAGGAGGTTTCCAATGAAATGGTTAGGGACAATTTTTATCGTGATATCCTGTGTCATTATGCTCGTAACTTTTAGCTTTGCGAGTGAGGAGCATACAAAAGAACGAAGAGATAAGAATCATCATAATCAAGAATCCGATGAAAACGATGATAAGCGTCTACCATCTCCGCAGAACCAGACCTATCTGAATTTTTGTGGCTCCTGCCACTTTGCATACCAGCCAGGTCTTCTTCCAAGGGCGTCATGGGAAAAGATGATGTCAGAAGGGCACTTCGGCACTTTGGATGAGCAGACAAGGAAACAAATTATGGACTATCTGAAAACAAACAGTGTTGAGGACAACACTTCCGAGATATCGAAGAAGATACTTGCCTCTGTTGGTACAAATAAGCCGACAAAGATCACAGATATTCCATATATAAGGAAAAAACATGATGAGATTTCCCCAGACGTCT
>JALHSV010000671.1 GCA_022865525.1 Thermodesulfovibrionales bacterium | reverse complement strand
CGGTCCCTGTCGAGGGGTCCGACCGGACGGTTATCTTACCGTTGTGGGCATCGACAATTTTTTTGCAAAAGGCAAGTCCAAGTCCCGTGCCGGGCCGGCTGGTTTGCGATTGCTCGGTTTTGGTAGTGAAGAAAGGCTCAAAGATATTCTCAAGGTTTTCCTGTTCGACACCACAGCCGGTATCGGCAACTTCAATCGTAACGATGTCGGTGTTGTGATTGGCAGAGATCGATAACAGGCCGCCGCTGGAGGCCATAGCCTCGCGGGCGTTGAGGATAAGGTTCATCAGTACCTGCTGGATACAGATACCCTGTCCGAAGACGGTGATGTCGCCATCGATTTGTATATTCAATTTTATCTTATCTTTGCTAAGATCCCTGCCGAGGCAGTCGAATATCTCATCGATAAGTTCTTTTAGATTATGTTCAGATTTATCATCGAGCCGGCCGGAAGCGATATTGAGCATACTCTTGAGAATTTTTCCTGCGCGGGCCGAGTTTTTCGCGGTTTTTTTAAGAGCCTTTGCTGCCAGGCTTTTATCATCGGGATTGCTGATTGCCAACAGGGCGTAATTTTCCAGCGGCGTGAGGATATTGTTCATTTCATGGGCGATCATCGCTGAGACCATGCCGATATTGGCCAGACCCTGCAATCTGCCGATTTGGGATTTTAATTGGTCGTTTAATAACTGCTGGCTGTTCAGGTTCTTATGCAGCGAGTAGCGTTTTTCAAGTATTTCTGCCATTAAAGCTCCATTTAACTGTCCGCATTCGCCAGTGATTGTTTTTTCCAAAAACTCTTTATTTTTCGAACAAAACCGGCTAAAATCATGGGATAATATAGTATTATAACATTTTATCGACATTGCAGGCGGTTTTTCTTGAACTATGCGGGATATTTTAGATGATCTTGTTTTGTTGCTCGAACAGAATGGCATTACCGTTCGCCGCGAAGCCGATGCCGGGGCGGGGTTATGCGTAATTAAGGGCCAGACGGTCGTTTTCATAGACAATTCGGCCCCGACAGCGGAGATGGCTCAAATCTGCGGCAGGGCGGTATGTAAGAATATAGACATAGAAAATATCTATATTAAGCCGCAAATACGGGAATTTCTCGAAAAATACTGCACCCAACCGGATTAAAGACTGCTCCTAGTACCTCATAACATTTGATTTTAGTAGTTAGGCTTAATTTGCCGATATAACTTTCAGAATAGTATTTATCTGAAAGGAATCGGTATGAATAAGAAATATATTGTTCGGCTCACAGCCAAAGAACACAAAGAACTGGAAAACTTAGTGAAGAAAGGAAAAACTCAAGCGTATCGGATTAAGCATGCCAATATTCTGTTGGCAGTAGATGCTGATGGGCTGAATTGGCCGGACCATCAGGCAGCTAAAGCTTACAAGTGTCATCAAAACACCGTCGTCAATGTTCGCCAGCGTTTTGTCGAACAAGGCTTTGAAACTGCTCTTGAGCGTAAGAAGCAGCAAGCCCCATCACGCAAACGAATTATTGATGGAGAAAAAGAGGCTAAGTTGATATCGATTGCTTGCAGCGAGCCGCCCCAAGGGTCTGCCAAATGGACTATGGAGATGTTAGCTGATGAACTTGTTGCTCTCAAAGTGGTTGATTCGGTTTCAGGGCAGACTATATGGAGGACGCTTAAAAAAACGAACTTAAGCCTCACTTGAGGAAATGCTGGGTAATACCTCCAAAACAGAATGCGGCATTTGTCGCAAATATGGAGGATGTGTTGGAAATCTATAAGAGACCTTACAATTCGGCTATTCCGGTTATTTGTATGGATGAACAGCCGACACAGTTGATCAAGGAAACGCGTATGAAAATAGCAGTTGCCCCTGGCAAAGCCGAACGTGTGGATTATGAATATGAGCGTAATGGCACTGCGGTGAATTTTATGTTTACTGAACCGTTAGGCAGTTGGCGTAAAGTAAATGTTCGTCAGCGTAGGACATCGATTGATTGGGCATATGAGATGAAAGAACTGCTTGATGAGGATTATACAGATGTGGAGAAAGTGATATTGGTTATGGATAACCTGAATACGCATAAGGTCGCATCATTTTATGAAGCATTTGAGCCGAAAGAGGCACGGCGACTCGTTGAACGTCTTGAGATACATTATACGCCCAAGCATGGCAGTTGGCTCAATGTTGCGGAGATAGAACTTAGCGTATTTACGAAACAGTGCCTGGATAGACGAATACCTGATCTGGCAACATTGCAACAAGAATCCAAAACATGGTATCGTAAGCGAAATGTTAATCAGAAAGCAGTGGACTGGCAGTTTACAACCGAGAAGGCAAGAGTTAAGTTGAAAAGATTGTACCCACAAATTCAAATGTTATGAGGTACTACCCATACAGGCAGCAATTGCCGGTGCTGTCTCATAAATGCCGGCACCAATTATGATTCCAACGATAATACACGTTGAATCGAAGACAGATAGTTCTTTTTTGGGACCTATACACATGACTGGTTCCAATGGATATATTACACCGGTTTTGCCGATATCGGGCGACCGCAAGATGATCTGATCACAATATCTGCCTGCTCTTTCGTTTTATTTAGAATTGCCGGGAACCATAGGGACAAAACGAACCGGCATAAGGTTCTTTTTGGTGATTTTGCCTTTGGAGTCTTTTGTGATAAGCAT
>JALHSV010000670.1 GCA_022865525.1 Thermodesulfovibrionales bacterium | reverse complement strand
TGAACGAATAAAAGAGATTCCTTTTGATTCAGAGAGGAAACGAATGACTACTGTTCATAGAAAGCACCTTGCCCCTTCTTTAGAAAATGATGATTTTGTTGCATATTCAAAAGGTGCTCTGGAGAGCATACTGCCATTATGCACTCATATGCTTATGCACGGGGATACTGTTTCTATGAATGAAGATTTCAAAAGGCAGATTACTATTTCCTATCATTCTCTCATGGATATGGGCTTGAGGGTACTTTCTTTTGCGTATAAAGAAATCCATGGCCCGTATTCTGTTGAGGCAATAGAATCCGATATGGTCTTTGCTGGTCTGGTCGGTCTCGAAGACCCTCCGCGACCGGAAGTTCCTGAAGCGATCAGGAAATGCAGCCAAGCAGGGATAAGAGTAATCATGATTACCGGAGATGCAAGCAGGACCGCGGTTGCTATTGCGAGAGAAATCGAATTGGTGAAAGGGAATCCTGCAGTTGTTGAGGGACATATATTCAATCAGATGAGTGATGAAGAACTGAGAGCAAAACTTGCAGAAAAAGAGATAATATTCGCAAGAATGACACCGAAACACAAAATGAGAGTTGTCTCGATATTGAAAGAAGAGGGCGAAATTGTGGCTGTAACAGGTGACGGTGTCAATGATGCACCTGCGCTGAAAAAGGCAGATATTGGTATCTCTATGGGGATTTCGGGCACTGATGTGGCAAAAGAGGCTTCAGACATGGTACTCCTTGATGACAATTTCGCAACTATAGTCAACGCGGTCGAGGAGGGGAGAGCAGTATATGAGAATATCAAGAAGTTCTTAACCTATATCTTTGCGTCTAATATTCCTGAGGCAGTACCATACCTCGCATATATTCTGTTGAAAATACCGCTTCCACTAACGATAATCCAGATACTCGCGGTTGATCTTGGTACTGATATGCTCCCTGCGCTTGCGCTTGGTGCTGAAACACCAACGCCTGATATGATGAAACGGCCACCCAGAAAAATGAAAGAACGGCTTCTGAATCTCCGGTTGATTGTGAGGGCATATCTCTTCCTTGGCCCGATAGAGGCATTAGCATGCATGTTTGGGTTTTCCTATGTCTTGTATAACGGCGGATGGATTTGGGGTTCAACGCTGCCTGCGCACAATATGCTTTATCTGCAGGCAACAACAGCATGTCTGACAGCAATAATAATTACTCAGATTGGGAATGTATTTGCATGTCGCTCAGATAGGGAATCGGTATTCAGCACAGGGTTTTTTACAAACAGGCTTATTTTCGGTGGTATTATCCTGGAAATTTTACTGCAGATATTTATTATCTATCATCCTTTTGGAAACAAAGTTTTCGGGACTGCACCGATTGGGATAGACGTATGGCTGGTTCTCCTTCCGTTCAGCGCATTCCTGCTTTTAGTTGAAGAACTGCGAAAAGCGATAATGAGAACACGTAGTCATAAACAATCAATGCGGAGTTACTAGACAGAGGATATAGTATTGGAGCGGATTGTTTTGCCGATATTCGATTAAAACTCATAAAAAAATCATGAGGTAAAAGCCTCGGAGTCCCGATGAATATCGGGACGAGAATGAGCGATAATACTATATCTTCTGTCATTAAACATTTTGGTCACTATTATAGATCATCTTTCTCCGGTACTCCCTCGGTGACATCTTGTAGACTGCTTTGAAGACTCTGTTAAAGTGTCCGGAGTTCCTGTAACCTACCGAAAAGGCTATTTCCGTAATACTGGTACGGGAGTCTTTCAGAAGTTCCCCGGCGTTTTTCAGCCGTATGCTGTTTACATATGATATGAAGCTTTGACTAAAT
>JALHSV010000098.1 GCA_022865525.1 Thermodesulfovibrionales bacterium | reverse complement strand
CTGATCGTTTCCCTGGCCTTCTTTATTCTTGAAAGATTTCTTTTCATGTCCTCATACCAGAGTGCAAACTTGAGACCGAATGTCATAGGCTCTGCATGGATTCCGTGACTCCGTCCGATCATCAGGGTTTCTTTATACTTGTATGCCTGTTTCTTTAATACATCCATGAGTTCGATGATATCTTTGATAATCATATCGGATGCGTCCCTCATGAGAAGCGCAAGGGCGGTGTCGAGTATATCTGATGAGGTCAATCCCTTGTGCATAAACCGCGACTCAGGACCCAGGCTCTGCGCTACCGACGTGAGGAATGCTATGACATCATGCTTCACAACCTGCTCTATCCCGTCAATTTTGTTCACATCGAACATCGCTTTTTTCTTGATAGTTCTGAGGACATCCCTCGGTATCTCGCCAAGTTCTGCCCAGGCTTCGCATGCAGCAATCTCGACATCAAGCCATTTATGGTACTTATTCTCAAGATCCCACAGCTTTCCCATCTCCGGACGTGTATAACGTGCTATCATGGCAATCCCTCCAAATAATGAATCTCAAATATCTCAGTCATCATTGTACCACCCTATCCCCTTGCAAAAAAAGACATTTCTATGGTAATCTTTCCATCCTGAAGGAAAAGCCGTACCCCATGTGAGGGATACGTCATTCCAAAATTAAATAATGAGTACAGAAAAATCCCATTGATATCAAAAGGGATTTTGACAGGAGGAGGAAAAAACATGGTTACTGTAATGAAGGAACTGCTTGAGGCAGGAGTGCACTTTGGGCATCAGGTAAAAAGATGGCATCCCAAGATGAAGAAATACATCTTTGGGGAGAGAAACGGCATC
Source organism: Thermodesulfovibrionales bacterium (assembly GCA_022865525.1). Classification (GTDB taxonomy): domain Bacteria; phylum Nitrospirota; class Thermodesulfovibrionia; order Thermodesulfovibrionales; family SM23-35; genus JALHSV01. The sequence goes on along the minus strand of JALHSV010000098.1, from coordinate 3,026 downwards.
TATATCATTGATCTTCAAAAGACCGTGAAGGGTCTGGAAGATGCGTATAATTTTATCAAAAATGTTGCTCTGTCAGGGGCGCCGGTACTTTTTGTGGGTACTAAAAAACAATCCCAGGACTCAATCAAGGAAGAGGCACAACGCTCAGGCGCTTTTTATGTGAATCAGCGCTGGCTTGGTGGAATGCTCACAAATTTTTCAACCATAAAGAAGAGCATAGAAAAACTCAAAAAAATTGAGGCTATGAAAGAGGACGGCACCTATGATCTGCTTCCGAAAAAAGAAGTTGCAGCTCTCGAGAAGGCAAGGGTAAAGCTTGAAAGGAATCTCTCCGGTATCAAGGGTTTGACAACTTTTCCCTCGGCACTGTTCATTGTGGACCCCAAGAAGGAGAGGATCGCCGTTGCTGAGGCAAGAAAGCTCTCGGTACCCATAGTCGCTATCGTTGACACGAACTGCGATCCTGATGAAATCGATTATGTTATCCCTGGAAATGACGATGCAATACGGGCCATTAAACTCATAACCTCAAAGATTGCCGATGCCATCATTGAAGGCAAGGAGACCTTATCCAAAGTTGCGGCCGAAGAGGTCGAGAAAACAGCGGTTGAGGAAAAAATTCATCAGGCAGAAGCAGGTGTATCCGAATGACATCGATTTCAGCAGAATCAGTAAAGAACCTGAGAGAAAAAACAGGTGCCGGAATGATGGAATGCAAAAAGGCGCTGACAGAAAGTAACGGAGATTTTGAAAAGGCAATTGATTTGCTCCGGCAGAAAGGACTTGCTACCGCTCTCAAAAAATCAGGGAGAACTGCATCGGAAGGACTGATTAATGCATATATCCACATGGGGAAGATCGGTACAATGGTAGAAGTCAATTGCGAGACTGACTTTGTAGCACGGACCGATGATTTTAAGGAACTGGTGAAGGACATCGCTATGCACATTGCAGCCGCTAATCCGCAATATCTCTCACGGGAAGATGTTCCGCAGGATGTTCTGGAACGTGAAAATGAAATTTACCGGGCACAGGTTGCGGATAAACCCGCTCATGTTGTTGAGAAAATTATACAGGGTAAACTTGAGAAATTCTATTCTGACACCTGTCTTCTTGACCAGATATTTATCAAGGATCCTGACCAGAAGAAAAAGATTCAGGACCTCGTGACCGAAAAGATAGCGAAACTGGGTGAGAACGTACTCATAAGAAGATTCTCTCGATTCCAGCTTGGGGAAATAACAGCAGGATCAACACCTTGAAATACAAAAGAATTCTCCTTAAAATCAGCGGGGAAGCCATGATGGGAGATCAGGCCTACGGGGTAGATCCGGCCACCGTTGATTTCATAGCAAAGGAGATTAAGGATGCTGTATCAATGGGAGTCGAGGTTGCTATTGTCATAGGGGGCGGGAACATATTCAGAGGCGTTGAGGCAAGCATGAGAGGGATTGAGAGAGCGTCGGCAGATTATATGGGCATGCTTGCGACAGTAATCAATGCCCTTGCCCTGCAGAATTATCTCGAAAAATACGGCGTTCCGACACGGGTTCAGTCGGCAATCGAAATGAAGGAACTTGCGGAACCGTATATCAGACGGAAGGCAATACGGCACCTCGAAAAAGGAAGAACAGTCATTTTTGCTGCAGGCACAGGAAATCCTTATTTTACGACAGATACAGCAGCATCCCTCAGGGCCATGGAAATTGATGCGGAAGTCATTCTCAAGGCAACAAAGGTAGATGGCGTTTACTCTTCTGACCCTTTAAAGGACCCGACTGCAAAAAAATACCATACTGTTACGTATATTGATGTATTGAAAAAAGGCCTCAGCATCATGGATTCCACTGCCATATCATTATGTATGGACAACAATCTCCCGATTGTGGTATTTAATCTGAGAGGCAAAAAAAGTATCAGGAAAATCATAGAAGGGAAAAAAATTGGGACTCTTGTAAGGGGGATTAATGGAGCAAGAGTTAAAAAGAAAGACCACTGACAGGATGTTACGCACCATCGATGTCCTGAAGAAGGATTTCGCTTCTATCAGGACCGGGAGGGCTTCTTTAGCTCTCCTCGATGGATTAATGGTGAATTACTACGATACTCCGACTCCGCTTCAACAGCTTGCGAGCCTCAGCATACCGGAAAGCCGTCAGATAGCAATTCACCCCTGGGACCCGAAGGGCATTCCGGATATTGAAAAAGCGATTCTGAAATCAGACCTCGGACTCACTCCCATGAATGACGGCAAGATGATACGGATTAACATTCCTCCCTTAACAGAGGAGCGGAGAAAACAATTGGTTAAGACGGTACGGAAAAAAGCTGAAGAAGCCAAGGTGTCAGTAAGGAACATCCGGAGAGAAGTAAACGAGGAACTCAAGAAACTGGAAAAAGAAAAACATATCAGTGAAGATATCGTCAAGAAGTCGCAGGATGAGATACAGAAGATCACTGATTCTTTCATTGCAAAGGTTGATGAGGTTCTGGTGAACAAGGAAAAAGAAATCATGGAAGTTTAAGGTGGGGAACAGTAACTTTATTCTGAAAGTCACGGACGCAAAACTCTCTGATATTCAGAAGGCATTGCAGGCTGCAGGCATAAAGGTAAGGAGTCTTATCGAAGTCTTCAGGGAAGAAGGAACAACACCACAAGAAGAAAAGGAAGCAAAGTAATGGCAGAGAAAAAAAGCGAAAAGAAAAAAGTAAAGAAAGTGATGAAGAAAACCGTGAAGACTCCTGCTCGCAAGACTCCTTTAAAGACAAAGCCAAAAACAGCTCAGAAAAGAAAGACCGTTTCCGGAAAACCTGTTTCTCAAAAATCTGTTCCTCAGAAACCTGCTTCTCAAAAATCTGTTGCCGGGAAGACCACGGTAAAAAAAGAGATGAAACCCGTTACAAAACGAAAAACATCTTCTCCTCAACAGCAGAGTTCAAAGAAGTCCCCCCTGAAAACAAAAGCAAAATTTACTGCGAAAACAGCAGTGCCTGTTAGAACTCACCTGCCCCGGAAATCGGCAGCT
>JALHSV010000097.1 GCA_022865525.1 Thermodesulfovibrionales bacterium | reverse complement strand
TGCTTCTGAACAAGATATTGGTGAAGAATCAATTGGAGGATAACCTGCCAACGGTCAAAGCTGATTCAGGAGAATTGCAGCAGGTCTTTTTTAACATCATCAATAATGCCATTCATGCCATGCAGGGGGGTGGAGTTTTAACCATTACGACCATGTTATGCAATAATGATGCAGTAGAGATCAGTTTCGCAGATACAGGGCCTGGGATAAAGATAGAACATCGCAACAGAATTTTTGATCCGCTCTTCACCACAAAAGAAGTTGGTAAAGGTACCGGTCTCGGTCTTTCGGTTTCTTATGGTATCGTAACAAAACATGGAGGGGCGATCACCTTTGAAACCAAGACAAAGGAAGAGTCAGAGGAAACGGGAACTACCTTCATAATAGCTTTCCCGGTAGCACATAGTGAACAAGTAGCAAGTAAATAAAGGAGGATATCATGGCAAAAATACTTATCGTTGATGACGAACCGGATATGTTGAAACTTCTCAGCATGATTTTGCGGGAAAAAACCTCATATGAAATTACTACGACAAATAATCCGATGGAAGCAGTAGAACTTGCGAAACAAGGCGGGTTTGACCTTGTCATATCCGACCTGAAGATGCCGGGACTCGACGGGATGGAGATTATCGATGCTGTTAAGAAGATTGACGAAGACATCCCGGTCATTATCATAACGGCTTTTGCGTCTGTTGAATCTGCCTCGGAGGCGATACAGAAGGGCGGTTTTGATTTCATCACAAAGCCTTTCAGGAAAGAACAGATCCTCTTTACGATTGACAAGGCATTCAAGTGGCTCACAGTTCAGAGAGAAAATAAAATGCTGAAGGAACAACTGAAAAAGCCTGAATAGTCTAAAGGTTGAAAGTTGAAGGTTGAAACGTTGAAATGTTCAACTGTGCAACTGATATTTCGTATTGAAACTTTAAACCCTTCAACTTTTTAACAATTTAACTTTTCTTTATATGCTCTTTTATAAACTGATCAACATACATATCCGTCACCGCATCATTGAACATGGCCATGTCGAGTTGTTTGGTATATGCCGTCAGCTTGCCCATGACCACTAATTTATCTTCAATGGTTGCTTGTTTGTATTTCGTAAGGATTGCATTCATAACATCCTCTTTGATATTCACCCTGAATCCCATTGCCTTGAGGATTTCTTTTATAAGCCTTAGTCTCCTCAATCTCCTGTCAATCGCTGCTCCGCCGCCTTTGAAGAAAAACTTAATGTAATTGTCATTGATGTTTTCTCCTGCATATGCCTCAATCATCGAAAAATGATAGCCGAGACGTATACTGAAGTTAACATAATTTTTCGATATAACGGCAAAGCTCTTTTTCGCGGTCTCCTGAAGCTGGTTCTCAGGCACCGAGGCCGAATGTGCAAGCATTCCGAAAAATCCTTTCGCATCAACCGGCGGAGGGCCCGGCCACTTCATGCTTTTCATGCCCTTCAGTAATGCCAAAAACGGGATGGAGAGCACATCCTCAACAGTTGCCTTCTTCAGATTTTCTTTCACCCCTCCATCAATGTTTAACATATGGACATCAACAGGAATGCCGGCAGAAAGATCTGTAGTATGTGTATCCTCAACATCCTCCTCTTCCCCGATCCCGAACATCTCCTGCATTGCCACTTCATGAGCAAAACGGGTTATGTCGTGATAGGTCTTGCAGTATTCCGGCTTGAATGTTTCACTTTCGGGGTCTGTTAATTTGAGCGGGACAACCCATTTCAATACCTTTTCGAGTGTTTTAAATAAATGCGTTTCCTTGAAAGGCTCTTTTTTATTCTGAGCGTATTCAATGAGTTCAGGAACCTTTCCTTCGTATATATTGCAGTTGATCGCATCAACGGTTATCTCCTGTCCATTCTGAAGAACGCTTGTAGAAACCTCGGTATCAAGGATTGTCGGGACCTGATATTCCCTGGATAATGATGCCATATGACCGGTTGCACTTCCGACATCGGTAATAATGGCTGAGGCCTTATTCATAACCGTTACAAATTTCGGAGAGGTATGTTTTGCAACCAGCACGGCACCCTCAGGGAAATTATCCAACTCCTCGTCATCCTGCAAAATAAAGGCTTTTCCGAAACCGACTCCCTTGCATGCAATGACACCTTTATCAAGAATGATAGGATAATTTTCAAAGCGTGTGGGAAGAGATGCTCCTGACGTAACCGGCATTAATATTCTTAAGGGCCTGGATTGCAGGATATACATCTTCCTGTCACTGCCGGCAGCCCATTCAATATCCTGAGGGGAGCCGTAATAATGTTCCAGGGCCAGAGCATATTTCGCCAGGATTCTTATCTGTTCATCGGTAAGGCATTGTTTCCCTTTCCTGTCGCCGGGAACCGGAACTTCTTCCAACTCTCCGGCTTCAGCATTGATGAGCATTTTTTCCTGACCCGATATTTTCCTGTCAATGATGGTCCCTTCAGGATGTCTTGATACTGTATAGGTATCGGGAGTGACGGTGCCATCCACAACCGTAACCCCAAGGCCGTGAACCGCATTTATTAAAATGTGATCAGTTGATGGATCATTCGGGTCCCGTGAGTACATAACCCCGCCTGCAACCGCATCGACCATATTCAGAACCCCGACAGCCATTACCATTTCTCCTTCGGAAAATCCTTTTGTCTTGTAGTAAAAAATCGCACGCGGGGTGAAAAGGCTTGCCACGACTTCTTTATATTTCTGGATGATGAGATCTCCGGGAACATTGAGAAACGTCGCATACTGCCCGGCGAAGCTGAATTCACTGTCCTCCCGTATTGCACTGCTTCTGACTGATACCATTGGGTTCCCGCCATATTTTTTACACAGCTTTGCATAGGCACTCAGGATAGACTCCTGCAAGTCAGGTGGCACCTCAGTTTGTATGATGATATCCTGGACCTCTTTGCTGACCTTATTGAGTTCTTCAAGATTTTCTATGCTGAGTGTCGACAGTTTTTTACTGATCTTTTCAATAAGCCCGTTATGGTCCATGAACTTTATGAATGCATATGCACTGATCGCAAACCCATCCGGAGTTGGAAGATTCAGATTGCTCTTTACTTCCCCTAAATGCGCTATCTTTCCTCCGGCGATCCCGACTGTTCCCCCGGTAAGGTTTTCAAGAGGGACAGTAAGATCACTGACCGGGACCTCCATTTTATATTCAAGGATTTTTTCGATCTCCCGGTTGATACCTGCCTGGATTTGAGAGAACTGTGAATACTTATTGTAAGAAAGTGCATTAAGGCTTTCTATTATCTTCACAATTTCATACCCGATAAGCTGGACATTTGTTTTTATATAATGCATGTCAAAAAGGTATTCACCTGAAAGCTTTTCTTCCAGATCAGCCATGAGTTCGAGAACCTGATTGTTGGTTGAGAGGAGGTTCTGAAATGCCAGATACTTAGCCTTCATAGACTCTTTTGCCGTATTGTCCTGCACTTTTTCTTCTGAGGATTTTCTAAGAAATTTTGGAAGTTTAAACATCCATAATTATACTTTAATATGCGTCAAAAAAAAC
>JALHSV010000669.1 GCA_022865525.1 Thermodesulfovibrionales bacterium | reverse complement strand
CGATCAAAGGCCTGAAATGTCTGAGGAAGGCAGATGTGGTCATCTATGATTTCCATCTGAATGCACAGGTTTTGAATTATATTAATCACAACGCAGAGTTCATTTATGCAGGGAAACGCGGTGGCCACCACACCTTAACACAGGATGAAATCAATGCCATCCTTGTTCGGAGGGCAAAGGAAGGAAGGACAATATGCAGGCTGAAGGGCGGCGACCCCTTCATATTTGGGCGAGGAGGCGAGGAGGCAGAGGCACTGTCAAAGGAGGGGATAGAATTTGAAGTTGTGCCGGGTGTGAGTTCTGCAGTCGCAGCTCCTGCATATGCTGGAATCCCCCTGACCCACAGACTTTATTCTTCTTCATTTGCAGTCATACCGGGGTATGAAGATGCCACAAAAAAGGAGAGCACTATTGACTGGTCAAAGCTCTCAACGGGGGTTGGTACCCTTGTCTTTCTGATGGCTGTTAAAAATGTGCGTTCGATAACGCAAAAATTAATCGAGAATGGCCGTCCGCCGGATACCCCTGTTGCCGTGATCAGATGGGGTACACGACCCGATCAAAAGACAATAGTCGGTACGTTACAGAGCATTCCGGAACTTGTCAAAGAAAAGCACATTAAACCCCCTGCGGTAATGATTGGTGGTGAAGTTGTAAGACTGCGCGAAACCCTGAAATGGTATGAAAAAAAGCCGCTGTTCGGATACAGAATACTTGTGACGAGGGAACAAATGGAAGGCTTTGAACGATTGGAAGAACTTGGTGCAGAGATTATCGAATTTCCTACCATCGAGATTGTTCCCCCCGAGAGCTATGAAGAGATTGATTCTTCCATAGAACAGATTACATCCTATGACTGGCTTGTCTTTACCAGTCGGAATGGCGTGAAATATTTCTTCAGCCGATTTTTTGAGAAAGACAACGATATCAGGGAACTGAAGGGGATAAAAATCTGCGCAATAGGCACAAAGACAGCGCAAGAAGTAAAAAAATATGGCATAAAAGTTGATTTGGTACCCGATGAATTCCACGCAGAAGGCCTCATCGAGTCATTTACGAAGTTCAGCGGGCTGCACAGTACGCCATCCCCCTATCCCCCTGTTGCTCCGGGAGGGGCTGAAGGGAGAGATTCATCCAAGCAGAAATCTCGGGAATCGGGACTTCTTAAGGGTATGCGCTTCCTGCTTCCAAGAGCTGAAAAAGCACGGGAGATATTCCCTGAGCACGTAAGAGAGCTTGGCGGAGAGATTGATGTCCCCGTAGCATACAGGACGATAAAGCCTGAATCACGGGGGAAGAGACTCCGGAGATTCTTAAGGGAAGGCAGGATTTCGGTAGCCACCTTTACCAGTGCGGCAACCTTTCATAATTTCAGAGAAATCATGGGAGATGATGCCGACGAACGACTGAAGGGGGTACCCATTGCAGCTATAGGCCCGGTAACGGCAAAGGCTGTCGAGGAGGCAGGACTTCATGTCGACATCATGCCGAAGGAAGCGACTATCGAAGCAATGGTAGAAGAGATCATACAATGGGCCAAGAAGAAAGATGCAAGAGAAAAAAAATATGAGCAAAACAGTTCATGAGCCTTCCTGCACTTGATTCCCTCCTTTTTTTTCTCATAAATCATAATCTTCAGAACAGCTTCTTTGATATCGTTATGCCCTTTATTACCAAAAAGGCCTGGCTGATTTTTCTTCCCCTTTATCTGTGGTGTTTTGCAAAGGACAGAAAAACTGCAACGATTGCCCTTGTCCTTGGTTTGAGTTCGCTCCTGCTGTCAGACTGGGGATCGAATGCCCTGAAGCATTTCTTCGAGCGTGTCAGGCCATGCAGTGAACTGGATGGAGTGAGGGTGCTTGTAGGGTGCGGGAAATCATTTTCAATGCCTTCCAATCATGCAGTGAACGCCTTTGCATTTATCACCCCGTTCTTTATACTGCAGAGGAACAGGGTCCGATATCTTTTTGTTGCCGTGGCGCTCATTGTGGGATTCTCAAGAATCTATGTCGGCGTGCATTATCCTTCCGATGTCATTGTCGGGGCGCTCATTGGTCTGCTTGTGTCGATGTCGGTTTTGCGTTCATACAAAGTGGTATTGAGGAGGTTTCAGGAAACACCATTCTCGACGGTGCTGATTGTTTTTCTCGTTTGCATCGGTCTTTTCCGGATCTTCTATATCCAGAATGGCCCGCTGGAATTGAGTCCCGATGAAGCACAT
>JALHSV010000668.1 GCA_022865525.1 Thermodesulfovibrionales bacterium | reverse complement strand
TGCAATTAATGACCTCATGGGAAAAAGTAAAGAGTTCAAGAGTCTCCTTGTCAATCCACTTTTCACTCATGATGAGCGGACAAATGTCATCAAGCAACTGACAGGCACGCTGAAACTCTCGGACTATATCGTGAAATTTATCATGCACCTGTCAAAGGTCGGGGTGATAAAAGCCCTGCCGAGCATCATCAGGATGGCAACCAGTCTCTACCTCGAAAAGAAAAAGAAGGCAAAAGCAGTTGTCATGACGCCTCTTCCCGTAACCAGGGAGCAGGAAAATAAGCTCAGAGTATCCCTGAAAAACATAACTGCCAGGGAACTTGATATAGAGTATACGATAGACCCTTCCCTTCTCGGCGGTATCCTCGTCAGGATCGGAAGCACTATGTATGACACAAGCATAAAAGGCCAATTAAGGCTTTTAAAAGATGAGTTAATAAAGGGGTGAAATTATGCCAGAGATCAAGACAGAAGAAATAAGCGAGCTTTTACGGAAACAGATCACAGACTTTGAGAAGAAGGTAGACGTCAGTGAAATCGGCACAGTCACCTATATCGGTGACGGTGTCGCAAAGGTTTACGGCCTTGAAAACTGCATGGCCGCAGAGCTGCTTGAGTTCCCGAACGGAGTTTTCGGTATGGCCCTGAACCTCGAAGAGGAATCAGTCGGTGCGGTTCTCTTTGGCGAGGACAAGCTGGTTAAGGAAGGGGATATCGTCAAGCGTACCGGTAAGGTTATGGAAGTCCCGGTCGGTCCGGAACTCAGAGGCAGGGTCGTCAATGCTATCGGTCAGCCGATTGATGGCAAAGGCCCGATCAACGCGAAACAAACGAGAAGGGTTGAGATCGTTGCCCCGGGTATTATCAGAAGGAAACCCGTTCACGAGCCGCTCCAGACAGGAATCAAGGCTATCGATGCCATGATACCGATCGGCAGGGGACAGCGTGAGCTCTGCATCGGTGACCGTCAGATCGGGAAGACCGCAATCCTTATTGATACCATTATCAATCAGAAAGGCGGCGATGTTACCTGTATCTATGTCGCCATAGGCCAGCGCCGTCCGGCTGTCGTTAACACAGTCCAGAAACTTGAAGAAATGGGTGCTATGGAACACACCATTGTCGTTGTTGCAACAGCGAGTGAACCGGCACCAATGCAGTATATAGCTCCATACACCGGATGCACGATGGGAGAATATTTCAGGGATAACGGACAGCATGCCTTTATTGGATATGATGACCTTACCAAACAGGCACATGCCTACAGGCAGCTCTCCCTGATCCTGAGACGTCCGCCTGCACGTGAGGCGTATCCTGGTGATGTCTTCTATCTCCACTCACGCCTCCTCGAGAGAGCTGCGAAAATGAGTGATGCAATGGGAGCCGGGTCATTAACGGCTATCCCGGTTATTGAGACACAGGCCGGTGACGTTTCCGGTTACATCCCGACAAACGTTATCTCTATTACTGACGGTCAGATATATCTTGAGCCTGAACTCTTCTTCGGCGGTATAAGGCCGGCAGTGAATGCAGGTCTCTCCGTCAGCCGTGTCGGCGGCGCAGCCCAGATCAAAGCCATGAAACAAATTGCCGGTATGCTCAGGCTCGACCTTGCACAGTTCAGAGAGCTGGCAGCATTCGCACAGTTTGCTTCAGACCTTGACAAAGCCACCCTTGCACAGATCGAGAGAGGAAAGAGAATGGTCGAACTCCTGAAACAGGACCAGTTTGTTCCGATGTCTGTTGATGATCAGATTATCGTCATCTTTGCAGGAACACAGGGATTCATGGACGATATTCCTATTGATGCCATCAGACCATTTGAGGAAGGGTTAATGAGATACATCAGGGCCGAAAAGCAGGCCATCAAGAAAGAGATCATGGAAAAGAAGGCACTGGATGATGAACTGAAAGCAAAGATTTCTGAGGCTATTACAACTTTCAAGAAGACCTTCTCGGCATAATATGTGCGGATAGGAGAACATACATGCCAACGTTAAGGGATATACGAAAAAGACTAAAAGCAATACAGAGTACCAAGAAGATCACGGCTGCCATGAAGATGGTTGCGGCTTCCAAGATGAGAAAGGTCCAGGACAGGATGCTGAATTTCAGGCCTTATGCATCCCGGATGCAGACAGTCCTGTCTGACCTTGCCCGGGTATCCGCGAGAGAGATCCATCCGCTTCTCTACCTGAGGCCGAGGAAGACCGTTGAGGTTATCATCCTGACATCCGATAAGGGACTCTGCGGAGCTTTCAATACGAATATTTTGAAAGCAGGTGCAAAATACATCAACAGTCTTAAAAAAGACGGTGTTGAGGTGAGTGTCAATGCTGTGGGAAGGAAGGCGAGGGATTATTTTCGCAGAAGAAATGTCCCGCTGAGGAAGCAATGGCTTGGTCTATCCGGACGAATAACGTATGCCAATGCCCAGGAGATCGCAAGTGACCTCAGCGAAAATTATATCAATGAAACGTTTGATGAGGTAATTGTTATCTATAACGAGTTCAAATCGATGATTTCCCAGAAAGTTACCTCAATGAAGCTGCTTCCGTTAGGAAGCATAGCAGGTGAGGGCGAACAGAAGGGGGAAGCCATGACGGCTGATTACCTCTATGAGCCAACGCGGGCAGCGATATTTGAGAGATTATTGCCAAAATATATTGAAATACAGATATACCGGGCATTGCTTGAGTCCTCGGCAGCAGAAGAGGCATCAAGGATGACAGCAATGGAAAATGCTACGAAGAACTGTTCGGAGATGATCACGAAAGTGACACTTTTGGCGAACAAGGTAAGACAGGCCGGGATTACCAAAGACTTGATGGATATCGTCGGCGGTGTTGAGGCATTGAAGGAATAGAGAACACAGGAAAAGGAATTTTTAATATAGTCAGGGGGTAATAAAATGAATGTTGGAAAAGTTTCACAGGTAATAGGTGCGGTTGTAGATGTCGAATTTGAGAAAGAGTTACCGAAAATACGCGATGCTGCCAGGGTAGATCATCCCGGAGATGCGTCAAAAGGTATTCCTGAACTTCATATTACTTTAGAAGTTGCTATTCACCTTGGTGAAAATAAGGTGAGGACTCTTGCCATGAGCGCTACAGAAGGACTCGTCAGGGGTATGGAGGTGATTGATACAGGAAAGCCTATAACGATGCCGGTTGGTAAGGCAGCACTGGGAAGGATATTAAACGTTATTGGTGAGCCTGTTGATGAATTGGGTCCGGTACAGGCGGACGAAACAATGCCTATTCACAGGCTGGCACCCGAATTTGTCGAGCAGGAAGCAACAACCCAGGCATTCGAGACGGGTGTTAAGGTCTTTGATCTCCTCATCCCGTTCGTCCGCGGCGGTAAAATGGGAATGTTCGGTGGTGCCGGTGTCGGTAAAACCGTTATCATCATGGAGATGATCAACAACATCGCCATGGTTCATGGTGGTATCTCTGTTTTCGCAGGCGTTGGTGAGAGAACAAGAGAAGGAAACGACCTTTACCTGGAAATGAAACATTCAGGCGTTCTCCCCAAGGCAGCTCTCATCTATGGTCAGATGAACGAGCCACCCGGGGCAAGGGCAAACGTTGGTCTGAGTGCCCTCACCGTTGCAGAGTACTTCAGGGACCAGGGCCAGGACGTTCTGTTATTCATTGATAACATCTTCAGATACACACTCGCATGGGCCGAGGTTTCCGCACTTCTCGGTAGAATGCCTTCCGCGGTCGGTTATCAGCCGACGCTCGGAACAGACATGGGTGCACTCCAGGAGAGAATTACAACAACACACAAGGGCGCTATTACATCCATGCAGGCAATATATGTTCCTGCGGACGACCTTACTGACCCGGCGGTCGCAACAGCATTTACCCATCTTGACGGAACTGTCGTTCTCTCGAGACAGATTTCAGAGCTCGGTATCTATCCTGCGGTTGACCCGCTGGATTCTACATCGAGGATCCTTGATCCCAAGGTAATTGGAGATGAGCATTACGCTATTGCAAGAGCTGTTCAGAAGACCCTCCAGAGGTATAAAGAACTCCAGGACATCATCGCAATTCTTGGTATCGAGGAACTTTCGGAAGATGACAGGCTCATCGTTGCGCGTTCAAGGAAGCTGCAGAGATTCCTGAGTCAGCCGTTCCATGTTGCGGAAACGTTTACCGGTCAAAAAGGAAAATATGTTAAAACTGCAGATACCATAAAAGGATTTAAGGCCATTATGGACGGTCAGTACGATGATGTGCCGGAACAGGCATTCTACATGGTTGGCCCGATTGAAGAGGTTGAGGAAAAGGCTAAGAAAATGGGCTGGAGCAGGCAGGCATAGAGATATAAAGGCGAAGATTAAGGCAGGAGAACTATGGAAAAAGAAGGTAAATTAAAATTTGAGGTTGTTACCCCGTATGGCCTTATTTTGAGTGAAGATGTCGATGAAGTTACCTGCTCGGGAAGCGAGGGTGAATTTGGAGTTTTACCGGGACATGTTCCTTTCTTTACAACCCTGAAGATTGGGATGCTTTCGTATAAAAAAGGCAATACCGTTAAATATGTTTTTGTGAACTGGGGCTATGCTGAAGTCGGGTCCGAGAGAGTTATGGTTCTTGCCGACAGTGCAGAGAAATCTGAAGACATAGATCCTGAGAGGGCAAAGGCTGCCATGAAAAGGGCAGAGGAAAGACTGAAAAAAGCAGAAGAGTTCGATTTTGCCCGGTCAACCTCCTCTCTTGAGAGGGCAGTGGCGAGGGTGCAGATAGCAGAGAAATTCAGATAAGAAATACAGGTTGATGGAGAGTTCAAGGCCATGCTTCACGCATGGCCTTTTTTTTCAACTGCATTCTATGCAATTGCTTACAATTGCATACAGATAAAAAAATATGTCACAGTAATATGGTATGTATATAATGCATGTGTAAGGAGAATCAC
>JALHSV010000667.1 GCA_022865525.1 Thermodesulfovibrionales bacterium | reverse complement strand
TTCCCGACGCAAGTTGCATTCCTTAGGTTAACCCCCTCCCCTTCTCGAAAGCCTTCGGGACTGCGGGGTAGTTCATTCAGCTAAGCGTTAGTTTTGGGTTTTCAGTCATTCCTATTCATTAAATTCTCCTGCGTCAACCCATTCCTTCTTTATGACAGACCAAAAATCCTCGGCAAGCCCCTTAAGGATATAGTCATAGGGAAGCCAGCCATAGCCTTCCTCTCCCCATCCCTTTCCCCATGAATTCCTTATGAGCAGTGCCCCCGTTGTCTCTTTCTGCCCATAGGTATTGTTAATCTTTATGCTGTCGTCATAACCTACGACGGCAACTGCATGACCGCCCTCTATCTTCTCTCTCGATGAAGGAAAAGGAATCTTTCCTGTCTTCTCTGCTTGTTCTATGGAGTTATAAACAGTAAAACCGAACATAGCAGGATGTCCGGATGATAGATACGTCTTTACCCTGTTCAGGATTGTATTCGCCGGGGTTTCAGGAGGATCGTGTCGGTAATACTTTATCGTCTGGTAATTCTGGGCAAAGGCATAACAGAAAGCCGGGGGCTCTTTGTCAAACTTCTTTTCCTCATCGGCATACGGCCAATAGTCTTCCGGAGGAACTCCAAAGAGCACCATCGCCCCAATCGTAGTTCTCAGGTATGCCCCGGTATCTCCTTTCATCTTCATCAGGTTCCGGGTAACCTTGTAGAGAAAAAGTCTGGAGGCATCTATATGCTTTCCAAAGGACTTCCTCTCATAATACTCGATAATACCGGCACCTGCATGGGCTGTGCAGGAACCGAGCATTCCCTGATCTTCAACAGGGGAACACCACTCTCTGAGGTTGATTGATTTCGGAAGGGTCTTCTTTTTGAGCACCTGCGTTACCCTCAGGAGAGTCTTAACCTCTTCAGTCTTATCAGTATAGTCCCTGAAATCAGGATAATCAGGAATCCATCCCATACCATATCTTCTTCCATTCAGCATATCGCCCCCTTTTTCTCTTAATTATTGCTTTTCAGAGCCTGTTGCACAAACATTCTGATCCCATCCCTGATCGGATTTGTGCAACAGGCTCTATAATATTCAAATTATAAACAATGAATGGAGAAATTGAAAATGAATCAGCTATTCAGGAATGAATTTACTGAACCAGCAGAAGAGATGAAGAAACTTATAGCAAATATCAAAAACAACCTTGATTTGTATGAAAGTGCTGATAAATTTGTAAAGGTTGTAGAAAAAAATAATTTAGATCAGAAGGAAGACTTCATACCATTATTGCTTTCCTTCTGTGATGCGCTTCGAGAAAAAGGATACCCCGTAATGTCTGAGACTTTTGCAGAAAAATGGCATATGAAATAGTCCTCCGCAGGTTTGGTGCAGAAGGGAAAATAGTGCAGTAGGGAATTTTCTGACAATCAACAAGCGCTTGCATCATTCCTTGCAACCTGCCTCATCGACTATCTTTGCAAAAGGATAGTCATAAGCAGTCAGCATGGTAATCTTCGGCATATTATTTTTTGCCGCATCCGGCTTTTTAATGGATAGCCCCAACATATTGTAGTGGTTCATTGTGCAAGAGAGTGTGAATCCATTCCATTTTTTTGTCATTCCGGCTTGTCCGGAATCTTTCCGACGATGTCTTCATACAAATCCCTTAAC
>JALHSV010000666.1 GCA_022865525.1 Thermodesulfovibrionales bacterium | reverse complement strand
TGTAATGAAAGATGCCAGAATAATGGTCAAACGACCGGATAATAAAAAGGAAATATTCCAGTTGCTAAAATCCGTTTTTACGGTTGACTGTGGTATTTTTTCAATAAACTAAGAGCGACAGTTAGGATTAAGAGCTTGACTTCTTTAAACCAGCCCTGAACTGGGTTGTAGTAATCCGGCTGTGGCCCGGTAGATCTTGAATTGGTACAAGATCGGCATCTGCATATCATGCAACATGCAGATTTTTTCTGACCTGTGATGATGAATTAATGAAGCGTGCCAAAAGGTTGAATCTTGAGACAAAGATTATGAACCCTGTAGATTATGTAAGGGAGGTTAAAGAATAATAATGAAGACAAAAATTATGGACGATACGGCGATTAAGGTGAAAGGAATTGAGGCACTGAATAAATCCCTTGGCACGACTGCTGCTTTACGATTTCTGACACTCCTTCACCGTGAACCTACTGATTATGTTGAAATTTCCGAACGCCTTTATGATAAACAAACAATAGACGAGATATTTAAAAGGGCAAAAAAGCACTGGAAAGAATAGCATTATCTGAAATTGAGGCAGAAACTTTTCAGAAAATTTGTAATCAGCTCTTTTGAATTGCATTTCGGACATGCCACTTCCTGATTCCCGAAGACGAGCTTCTCAAGGCCGATGACAGAAAGTTGGCGAAACGTATTGAAAAGATTAATTCATGTTCAAGGGCTGACACCCTTTGACCTTCTGTGTAGTGCTGGGTTTTGGTTTACTTATTTTTAGTTTTTTCAACACTACCCCTTCCTCACCCTCTCCACAAACCCCTTCACATCAATGATCTTAATGCTGTGGAAGTGCTTGAGATTTCTGAGATGCGGGTCACGTGAGACGATATAATCGGCCTTGGCCTCAATAGCACAGGCTAAAAATATATCATCTGACGGATCGTCGGCAATCTTCTTTGTGCTGTAGCTGCCTCTTGTGATCAGTGCCTTTTCCATGACCATGCCGATAAAATCGTCGATGTCGTCCTTTGATGGCTTGAACTGCTTGAGAATCCGGGGATAATGGATTACCCGGTAAAGCTCGGCCATGATCTCCTTTGATGTGACCAGAGTGAAAACCCCGTCAGCGATCATGTTTCTCAGTTCCCTGGCCAGTTCACCGCGAGGAAACGCCACGCTGAGCATGACGCTGGTATCGACGACCGCCTTAATTGTGGGCATGCGCCTTTGATCTGACCGCTGCTACCGCCTCATCAATGACATGCTCAACTTCTTCCTCTGGGTATTCCTTCGTGCCCCTGGCGAGCCTGTCTGTGATCTCCCTGAACCTCTGGGACCAGGACTTCTCGCTCTTGGGCCTCATCATCTTATTGACCTGATGCTTCACAATAACTCCCTCAAGGATTTTTTTGACCGCCTCTCTTTCATCCTCATCCAGGGCGGATACCATCTCGAACTGCTCCAGCAGTTCTCTGTCCATGATCTTGCTTGCGGCGATCCCTGTGGCCTTATCAAAGACCAGCTCGTCTATAGAAACCCCCAGGGCCTTTGCCAGTCGTGTTACAACATCGAGAGTAGGGGACGACTTATCCGCCTCATACCGCCTGATCTGAGAGATCGCCACGCCGCTTCTTTTAACAAGGTCTTCCTGTGTCAAGCCCTTCTCTTTCCTGTACCTTGATAGATTCTTTCCAAATGCCATAGAAGAAACCTCCTTCGATATGCTGGTTTTGCTCCCGCATTTTCCCACGGGATTTTCAGAAGCCCCGGTTAAGTGAGGTTGAGAGCTTATACAATGATCTTGTAATATGGATACCTAAAGTGATATTAATAATACCTAATAAAGTATATCGTTATTTTTAGGGTTAAATCAACCATTTTCCTTTTTAAAGGGGAACGCTTTGTTTCTTTATCTGCATGAACTGTGGGAGGTTTTGTTGCAGGAGGAGCACCCTGATACAGTGCCTGCCAGTGGTCTCTCGGTGCCTGCATGGCCCGAAATTCGCACAGCTTTCTTTCAAGAAACAACAAGGATTTTTAACAGAAGCTGCTATCACTGGTGCAGTGGATGAACTTAGAGGGCTTAAAGAGGATGTTATTATGGGAAGAATGATTCCTGTCGGAACCGGCATGTCAAAATACAGGAAAACATTTGTTAAAAGAGAAATGTGTATGGAATTGAGTAAAGAAGAGAAGGGCAAGAATGAATAGAGATAACATGTATACGAATCTTTGATATAATAAAGTCAATTAAAGTTTTAGGAGGCGAAGCAATGAGAGCGGTGAAACTAAAGGACAGCCTGTATAAAGAAGCTGAAAGATTATCGAGAACTCAGGGGACTAAGGTTGAAGAATTGATACCACGAGCTTTAAAACATGGATTAAATGTGTTAAACGAAAATCAAGTCCTGGAATTGTATAAAGATCGAAAGATAACCCTCCAGAAAGCGGCTTCAATGCTATCAGTAGATATCTGGGAGATGATCGAGAAAGTAAAAAAAGCTGACCTCCACATAGACTA
>JALHSV010000665.1 GCA_022865525.1 Thermodesulfovibrionales bacterium | reverse complement strand
TATCTCGGGAAGCATTTGGTTTACGTGCGAAAGCAATTCTTTATCTTTGCAATCAATTCCTTCCTAAATATTTGCCCAAATATGATGATATTTTCCCTCGCATTGCCCAGCAAATTCGTGATTGCCAGTTTATATTTATTTCAAACTTAAACAATACTCTCACAGACCAAATTCGTTTGAGATTTAACCACGCATTTCAAAGATATAATCTGAATGTCGAGGATTATATCGTTTTCTTACCAATTCTTGGTTCTGAACAGTATCACGCAATGAACCATCTTGCTGACATTTATCTTGACAGCATCGGATGGTCAGGCTGCAACTCAACATTTGAGGCCATTGCATGTGACCTGCCTATAGTAACTCTTCCTGGGGAGTTGATGCGAGGAAGACATAGCTCAGCTATTCTTACTATGATAGGTTTAACAGAAACCATTGCAACTAATCTTGATAAATATATTTCCTTGGCAGTCCGTTTGGGGCAGGATTCAGAATGGCGGAAACGGATATCAGAAAAAATTGCAGCAAATAAACATCTCGTCTATAGAGATAGAACATGTATTACTGCACTTGAGGAATTTATTGAAACAGTAGTAGAAGAAAGGGTAGCGTAACATCAATTCTGTAAATATGAATCAGGGTATAATTCTCAATGGTTTAAACAGTCTCTCAAAGAGAGAAAGGAGAATTATACCCATGAAGAAGAGTTTATCAAAGAAGGCGAGAAAAGTCATTGAGGATGGAGTGCAGGAGTTTATGGGTCTGCCGCCCTTGACGGAGTTGACGAAGATAGGGGCTCGGATGATGTTACAGTCGGCGTTGGAGGAAGAAGTAACAGGGTATCTTCAGAGGGACTTCTACGAAAGGAATGCTGAAGCAAATGGAAGCCGGAGCGGGTCTAAACCCAGAACAGTGAAGATCGGCAGCGGCGACATAGGCCTAAAGATGCCGCAGATAATAAATGCGGGGGGACCGTTTCACTCCCGGATACTGGCTCCACGGGTAACCCAGATGGACGAAATACAGGAGATCATTCCTCTTTTGTACATGAACGGCCTATCCAGCAGGAAAGTGAAGAAAGCGGTTGGTAAGCTCATAGGCAAGAAAGGCCTGAGCCATCAGAATGTCCTGAGGATCAGCAGCAGGATCGTCGAGGAGTTCAAGGCCTGGAAAAAGAGGGACTTATCGACACTTCAGGTGATCTATCTCGTCCTTGACGCAGTAAGGATGGGGGTAAGGGCCGGCACCAAGGAGAAAGAGGCGGTGCTGGTGGCCTGGGCGTTTCTGGAGGACGGCAGCAGGGAACTTGTGGGCGTATCCCTTGGCAACAGTGAATCGTACAGTGCATGGAAGGGCTTTCTGGAGGATCTTCTGAAAAGGGAGATGAACGTGCCGATGCTCACGGTGATAGACGGTTGCCCTGGCCTTATCAGGGCGGTGGATGAAGTCCTCCCTGAATCGGACAAACAGCGCTGCACCAAGCACAGGACTGAAAACGTGCTGGATAAAGTGCTGGAGCAGGACAAGGCATCGGTGAAGACATCAGTGAGAAAGGTATTTTACGCCTCGACTTATGAACACGCAAAGGAGGCAGTGGAACTGTTCAAAAAGAAGTGGAGTATGAAGTATCCATCAGCAGTAGAATGCCTGACCGAAAACATAGAAGACTGTCTGACCTATTACAAATATCCTTACCAGCATTGGCTCAGAATACGGACGACCAATATCGTGGAGCGAAGTTTCAAAGAGGTCAAGAGAAGGGTAAAGGTAGCAGGCCGGTTTCAGAATGAGGAGCGTGCACTCACCATGGTTTACTGGCAGCTCAAAGAACTCAAATGGAACGGCGTGAGCATGACCAGGGAGGCAAAGGCAATCCTTACGAAGATCCGGACATCAAGGATACAGAGGATTGCGGCATAATCGTATCAATGAAAACCCTTGAGAATGAAGCCCTGATGAGAATTTGCAGAAAAGACTTGACACTATCAATCCTTCGCCCAGTTTCTTGAGGCGATTATGCCAAGATTGAACTTTCTCTTCATCTGGGATGAGATAAAACTTCCTTCGTGGGAAACTGGCAATATCTGTGCGTAAGAATGATGGTAAACTGCCGTGAGGTATTACCATATCTGTCTGCGGTAACTGAGATGAATAAGCATCAGTTTCCTTCACACGTTCTACAAAATCAGATCGAGGAAAAGAACGGGAAAATATTGGTATAAGGCGTTTGTCACTTTCCACAATACATACGTTAGCCTGATCAATGACATCAGGATAACAAGAGGCAAACATG
>JALHSV010000664.1 GCA_022865525.1 Thermodesulfovibrionales bacterium | reverse complement strand
CAGGAGCCCGAAAGGGGAAATCCATGTAAAAACAGAGAAACTGTCCGAACTCCCGAAAATATTCAGGCTCCCTATCCTTCGGGGGTTCATAGCACTCTTTCATGCCCTCTTTATCGGCATCAAGGCCATAGAATTCTCCGGGAGCAAGGCATATGAGGAAGAAGAGGGGAAACAACTAAGTCCGGCTGCCATCGGTCTTACGATTACTCTGGCTGTTCTCATCGGTATTGGACTCTTTATTCTTCTTCCGTTATACGCTACAAAACTCCTCGGCCTGATTATTGAATCTGTATCCAGAAGCTCCCTTATCTTCAATCTTGTCGATGGCATCATCAGGGTCTTTATCTTCTTGCTGTATATCATCTCGGTTGGGATGTGGAAAGAGATGAGACGGATTTTTGAATATCATGGGGCAGAACACAAGGTCATCCATGCATATGAGAACGGCAATGACCTCACCGTAAAGAATATTAAAACCCATAGCCCGCTCCATCCCCGTTGCGGGACAAGCTTTCTTCTCATCGTCATGATTATCAGTATCTTCATATTTTCCTTTATCCCGCAGGAATGGCCATTCGTATATAAATTTTTGTCACGTCTCATTCTTATCCCGTTTATAGCCGGTATTTCATATGAGATCCTTAAACTTTCAGCAAAGATGGAACACAACCTTCTGATGCATATATTGATTCAACCCGGCTTACTGCTTCAGCGGCTGACAACCAGGGAACCTGATGAAGCCCAGATTGAGGTAGCTGTCAGGGCGCTCCAGGAAGTTCTTATTGAGGAAGAAGCTCATGTTTGAAAAACTCAGAGCAGTTGAAAATAGATACGAAGAGCTGACAAAGCTTTTGATGGATCCGGAGATCTTTTCAAAACCGGGAGAACTCCAGAAGCATTCAAAAGAGCAGGCAGAGCTCCTGCCTTTGGTTAACAAAATCAGGGAATACAGCAAATTGCTCTCCGACATCGAAGGGGCAGAAGAGCTTTTGCGGGGCGGGGACGGCGATATACGGGAACTTGCACAGGCTGAACTCGACGAGTTAGGAGAGAAAAGGCCTAAGATTGAGGAAGAACTGAAAATCATGCTCATCCCCCAGGACCCTCGTGATGCGAAAAACGTCATCCTTGAAATTCGGGCGGGAACAGGCGGAGAGGAGGCTGCTCTCTTTGCGTCAGAACTCCTGCGCATGTATCTGAAATATGCAGAACATAAGCGGTGGAAAGTGGAAACAATAGATTTGAACCCTACCGGTCTTGGCGGGATCAAGGAAGTCATCGTTTCCATACAGGGGAAAAATGCTTACAGCCGTCTTAAGTATGAAAGGGGCGTGCACAGGGTGCAGCGGGTCCCCGTCACAGAAACCTCAGGGAGAATCCATACATCTGCATCTACGGTTGCAGTACTTCCCGAGGCTGAGGATGTTGATATCAAGGTTAATGAAAAAGACCTCAGGATAGACACGTTTTGTGCATCCGGTCCCGGAGGTCAGGGAGTCAATACAACCTATTCTGCAGTTCGAATTGTCCACGTTCCGACAGGTCTGATTGTTCAGTGTCAGGACGAACGCTCCCAGATCAAAAATAAAGAGAAAGCGATGAAGGTCATGCGCTCAAGACTGTATGAGGTCGAGATGGAACGTAAAGAAAAAGAGCGGGCCTCGGAAAGGAAATCACAGGTAGGAACCGGAGACCGGAGTGAAAAGATAAGGACGTATAATTTTCCCCAGAACCGTGTGACCGATCACAGAATCGGGTTTACGCTCCACAAGCTTGAACAGGTACTCGAAGGTGATATCGATGAAATCATAGATGCCCTCATCACCCATTATCAGGCCAAAAAACTGAAAGAGCTTTAGAAAAATAACCCATCCTCAGAACAGCCACAATCTGCAAGAAATGTTAAGAATGCAAAAAATGTTAGTTTTTTCTTCTTTACGATCTGCATTACATCGTTTATAATCATACTTATTTAGCATTAGCTTAATTATCTATCTAAGGCAAAACAATGTTCAAGAAATCTCTTCTTCTTGTAGATGATGATGCCGTTATCAGGGATGTTATAAAGAGCGCCCTCAACAATGATTATCACGTATTCGAGGCATCGACATATTTGGATGTTATGAAGTTCCCCTTTCAGTCTGTTGATCTCGCGATTGTTGACTATATTCTCCCGGACCGGGATGGGTTTGAAGTATTGCAGTCGCTCAGGGAAAGAAACCCTGCACTTCCTGTAATAATCATGACCGGATACGGGAATGAAGATGTCATAATCCAGGCACTCAGAAAAAATGTCACTGATTATATTAAAAAACCTGTCAATCTTCGGTATCTCAGGGAAAGGGTATCAAATATACTCGGAGACGAAAAAGGGAGAGAAGATGATGCATTGCCCTCATATAAGGGAAGACACCTTGACATCATTGCAAAACATATTCAGGAAAACTACATGGGAGAGCTGAGACTGGATAAGCTTGCACGTCTGGCATGCATGAACAGGTTCAGCTTTTGCAGGGCCTTTAAGGAGAGATTTAGTCAAAGCTTCATATCATATGTAAACAGCATACGGCTGAAAAACGCCGGGGAACTTCTGAAAGACTCCCGTACCAGTATTACGGAAATAGCCTTTTCGGTAGGTTACAGGAACTCCGGACACTTTAACAGAGTCTT
>JALHSV010000663.1 GCA_022865525.1 Thermodesulfovibrionales bacterium | reverse complement strand
GGAAGAAGATACCGTTTGAGGAAATTCGCTGCAATTCTGTTTGAGTAAATCATCTGCAATTTTTTATCATAAACAATAACTCCTACAGGCATCTTGTTGAGGATTACGGCGACTATATCATCCATTCCCGCCCCCTTTATGGTAGAGTTACTAAGAACTACATTATAAAAGCCACATTATCTGATAGGGGGTAGGAAAGGCATTTGCCTCCCCTCCCTCCGAACCGTACGGGCGGTTCTCCCGCATACGGCTCTCCAGTCAGTGGTTTCCTCATCGGGATTGACGAGCCAAATCATGGGCTGCGGTTAAGGTGAACAGCCCAAGTCCGCCAAAGTAAGTATTCGGCCATTTCCAATGGTCAGTGCCTCGGCCCCTTCCATGACGGCCTTGTCGTTTCCTCAGTATACTTCTGAGTCTCATTCGTATCCATCCGTCTATCCATTGGAAGGTCTTTCTATTACTATGTCGAAAGTATTCAAACCAACCCACCAAGCTCCGGTTAATGCCTGCTATTATGCACTGCATGCTTTCGCCTGATGTGCGTATCGTCTTCTGTCGGATTGTGTCTTTGAGTTTCTTCATGCTTTTATTACGAGGCCATCTCGTGCTTCTTTCAAAATGGTAGCCCAGAAAGTCGAATCCACCACCCTTTATTGTCGCATCCACTATACGAGTCTTTTCAGGGTGTAGTGTTAATCCTCTTTCCTCTATTTTCCCCTTCACCTCTGTCAGAGCTTTCTTAGCTCCTTCTTCAGTGCAGCACAGTATGACAAAGTCATCGGCATATCTGATCATCTCATTTCCCATCTTGTTCATCTCATGGTCGATTACGTTCAGATATATATTGGCCAGTAGAGGACTGACGACTGCTCCTTGCGGTGTCCCTTTTTCAGGTTCCCACTGGTCAAGGCCGTCGATCACTCCTTGTTTTAAGTATCCCTCTATCAGTTCCAATACCCGTCCGTCTGCCACCTGTTCTTTGATCTCTTTCATCAACTTGTCGTGTGGAATGGTTTCAAAATAGCTCTTTAGGTCAGCGTCCACCACCCACGTTTTGCCGGTCTTAAGCAGTGTTTCCACTCGTCTGAGGGCATCTTTACAGCCCCTGCCTGGTCTGAACCCGTAGCTCTGTTCCGCAAAGGTCTTCTCGAATATCGGTTCCAGCACGTTTCTAAGCGCCGTCTGCACTATTCGGTCTTTTACCACCGGTATCCCCAGCGGTCTTTTCTCCTCGCTTCCCACTTTCGGTATCCATACCCTTTTGACCGGTTTGGTCTCATATCGGTTTCCTCTCAGACTCTCCTGTAACTCCTCCAGATATTTTCTTTCATTGGCTTGAAATGCCTCGATACTCTGCCGGTCTATTCCCGCTGCCCCCTTGTTGGCCTTCACTTTCTCCCAGGCTGCCTTCAGGTTCTTGCCAGAATATACCTTGTCCATCAGTGCAAACCACTTACCTCCTTTCACACCTTCTTCAAGTGCCGTCAACATGCGGTCCGTCCATACCGAAGGTTCCACCCATCTCCACCTTTTGCGGATAGGGGTTTCTCCAGCTTGCTTAGATATTTCTACCACTATCGCCGGTTCTCCTTCCTCCATTATGTTCTTCAATCATCCACCTTCCTGCCTCCCTTCGCTCCATCCCGTTTCCGGGACTTCCTCACTACTACGGAGGCTCTGTGCTCTGCTCAGGTCACTCCCCCATGCAGGCATCCCTGATTCATGTGCATGGCCTTCTTTCCATTCCGTCTCCAACCACCCTTTGTTCCCTGTCATCGCTTTTACACGCTACCCCTCAGCGTGACAGGCTTCATTCCGTTTCCAGAATGTCCGGGCTTCGCCTTTAATGAGCAGGCTCGCCGTTACAATAGGCCGAATCGAGTTCGTTATCCTACGGACTGGCTTTTCACCTCCCATTGCTCCCCACCCCACTTTACAGTGACGCAGTTATGTTCGGTTACAGGCCGGAGAGCGTATACCTGAAGGGGACTTTCACCCCTCCGATCACGCACACTCTCAGGCGCACTCATT
>JALHSV010000662.1 GCA_022865525.1 Thermodesulfovibrionales bacterium | reverse complement strand
GATTATGGAATTTCTGAAGGTGCTCAAGGAACTGAATATATTTTCGATGGTGATGTTAACTCTCACGAAAAACAATATGAACGAGATAATCCCCCTTGCCGATATGCTCAATGGATGTGCGGACAGGTTTCACTTTAACAGGCTTTCGACCGTCGGTGAAGGTGCAAATCTCATGCTGCCGGAGAAGGAAGAATATCTTGCGTTTCTCAATTCTTATGAAAAGGCATCTCAAAAGAACCCCGTTCTCGGCCTGAAGGATAATATGCTGAGCATCCTATCGTATAAAAAAGGTCTCGAGCCATTTGGGGGTTGTACGACATTTGGCTGCGGAGCTGCATTCAATTTTCTGGCCGTGCTTTCAGACGGTGAGGTGCATGCCTGCAGGAAATTTCCATCCCCTATAGGGAATATACTCCGCCAGAGCATCACAGAGATTTATGATTCACCCCAGGCACAACGGTATCGTGCGGGATGCACAGAATGCCATGCCTGTAAACTCCATGCGGTCTGCGGAGGGTGTCTCGCTGTCGCATACAGCCTCGGACGCAATATTTTTGAAGAAAAAGATCCTTTCTGTTTTATCAGCGATTAATCTGAAAAATCAATTTCTCCCACATGATCACACAAAATAAATGTTTCTATGTATACACAGACAGTGTTAAGGCAGTCAACATTCTTCTGTAGCTTATTTCTTCATTGTATCAATACTTCGGAAAGTTCTCTCAGGCTGCGCAGTTCACCGCGCTATACGTAACAAAACCTACTTTTTCTAATGTTTTCAAGGGCTCTAAAGTCTTATCAAATTCCTTATCAAAGACGCACAGTGGATAGCATTAATAGGGTGCGACTCTCACTCCCTCATTAGCAGTTTCGAGAAGATATGATTTTGAAGTTTTGTCGAAGACTTTTTGCTTTTATGTAGGGTACAATCTCAGTCAGCAACCAGCAGTCTGCTTTTTTTGAGATACCACGCTACTGCATATAAACCAGTTACGAAAATGAATAATAGCGATAAAAGCAATATGACCGAGCTATTTTGCCAATTGCCATACCGTACAGACTGGTTTCTCATGATTAATAAAATCACGCATATTATCCATACATAGGTTGTTCCATATTCCTTGACGATAAGGCGCTTCCATCTGAATTTCATGCCTTTCAGGGTCTTTCCTATCCCCGAAAACTTCGGTATAAATCTGTTTACTCTCCTGCAGTATTCGATATACTCCTGACCGAATTTGCTGGCGAGGAAATGTTCCTCTGCCCTGATGATTGCCAGATACAGGAATATAAACAGTGGAATCCCTATGAGAGCAAACAGAAACGAATGAGCAACGATACCGAGTCCTGTGATGATCAGGATATTCCCAAGATATAACGGATTTCTGCAATGGGCAAAGACACCTTCCGTAACCAGTCCTTCAGCATAGATTTTTCTGTTCTTGCCACCGCGCTTGATATAGGCAAGTCCTATGGTTAACGCCCGCACTGTTTGTCCAGCTAACGTAACCATTACTCCTATCACATAGCGTGCATTTTCGAGGTACTTGCTCCCCAAGGAAGGCTTAACACTAACCACAAGAGAGAAAAACAGGAGAGGGAATAAAAGATTCCTGTATCTGAAGATGAAGTTACCGAGCTTTACCATTGCATCATTTCACCGCAACCATTCCGCAGAAATTGTACCATTTGAAAAAAACATCACAATACCTGAACCCCTGATTCAACAGCAGTTCCCTGTTTTCAAGCAGTTTATAGGGGATCAGTACATTTTCGAGTGCTTCTCTCTTCTGTGTAATCTCCAGTTCACTGTACCCTTTTTCCCGTTTCAGATCATAATAATACTTGATGAACAGTCTGTTAAAAAGGGAGTCTTCCCCCAGAACTTTCTCAACGAGGATAAAACATCCATTACTGTTTAGCCCCTTGAAAATGCTTTCTATCAATTTTTCCCTGTAGAGGGGCCTGATAAACTGCAGGGTGAGAATCATAATAATTACCGAGGCATTCTCTGCGTATATCCCTTTATTCAGGTCTTCACAGACAAGTTCGTATTCCCCTTGGAAATGATTTTCAGAAAGTTTTTTTCTGCACTTGTCGAGCATGTCCTCAGAGTAATCTATACCGATATATTTCACCTTGTCACCTATGGCTTTATTGATGTTAAACAAAGTTGTGCCTGTTGAGCACCCCAGATCATAGATATGTGTTCCTTCCACTGCAAAATCGACTGCCATTTCAACTATCATCCTCTGGATTTCCTGATAGAAAGGAACAGAGCGGTAAAGCATATCGTCAAATACGGCAGCGACTTTCTCATCGAAATTGAAATCACTGATGTAATCAATTCTTTTATTGAATATTTCATCTTTGTCCATACATGTTAACTCCTTGTTCACTGTTTTTTAGTATTATAACAGTAATAATTTTGGATGGTGTACCGTTAAGCCTTTCTGAACAGAAACAACCGGGAATGCCGCTGCTCATGCGGGTCCGAATCGATCACCGGTATGAAGCCCAGCCCCCTTATCTCCTCCTGCTGGTCATAACGGGCGAATATCCACTTTGGTCCTCTTTCGCCGATGATCCACTCTCGCCATTTCATCTCTCCCTGTTCTTTTCCATATTTTTTCCCCATCCTCTCGCGGATCATGTAGGCAGGCAGGATATCCCTTCCCAGATAAAATACCATCTGTCTCTCGATCGCCGTGAGGCTCCCAACAGAGGCATCGGGAGGCACTATGAGCGATGCCTTTCTACAGAATACAAAAAGATCATATTTCGCAATCCAGAGATTTTCCTGGGAAGCAAAAATGATCCAACCCGTCATCACCGCGGCAAAGATCAAGGACAGGGCAGCCAAAGAATGCTTCTTGCGCAACGCTACGACGCTGATTCCCAAAAGTGCAAACGCAGACGCCGATAGAAAGAAAATGTGTCGCCACTGTGCCTCACTAATTGTCTCTATGTTCGGGGAAATAACGGAGAAAGCGGTTACCAAAAAAAGCGCGCCGGCGCTAACCGAAAGGAAGATTTTCCCCGCCTTTGCAGAAATCCACCTATGCCTGAAAAATACATCCTCCATAAAGACGCCCATCATAAGGCATAATGCGGGTAGTGCAGGCAGGATATAATGCTGCCTTTTCCCCTCTGCCGCACTCAGCAGCAATACCAGACCGAATACCCAGCAGAAGAGAAATACGAGACCAGAACGGTCTTCTCTGAATCTGTTCATGAATGGCAATGCAAGGGCAAAAGGCATCGCAATACTCCAGGGGGCAGAAAACTTTATGAGCGATATAAGATAATACCAGGCTGCAACTCCGGACAATTGGTCCTTCATGCCGTGTTTGAGACCGAGTTCGCCCACACCCCTATCAAGCACCTGACCCGAAAGTATCTGCCCCATATCGGGGAACAGGTATCCCATATACCACAGCCAGGGAAGAAACAGCGAAAACATGAGGATCGCTCCCGGTGCTACTGTCGGCAGCAGAGGTATCAACTGGCGGTGGGTACGGCAGCGCAGGACAAACCATATAAGCGGTATACCCGCAAGCACGACAATACCCAGGTTTTT
>JALHSV010000096.1 GCA_022865525.1 Thermodesulfovibrionales bacterium | reverse complement strand
CGCTCTGCCGAAAGAGGACGAATTTTTAACCATAGGCATTTCTCCGGAAAAACTGAAAACAGCAAAAAAAATGAGATGCAAATCGGAAATACCCGTCGGCAATCTATTGCTGTTTATAAATTAATAAAAGGCCTGACCCCAATGCCTTCCGGCAAAGTTCTATATCATTAGCGTTTTGCGGCACAAAACCGAAACTCAGAACTTGCTCGGGCTCCTGGTTCATTATGCTTATCCGACGGGAGAGGCTGTGTCAACAAACGGTTTGGACTTTGCACCCATAACCAGTAGCCACAACATGAACGCCACTTCTCCGAGGAGGACGGGCATGCCGAGCTTAGTCACAATGTCTGAATATTGCGGTATCATTAGGCCCGTAAGACTGATGCTCACATAGGCGAAACAGTTGATGATCAGCCAGATCCCCATGAAGCGGGGAAGAAAACCGGAGCGGAAGACGAGAAGTCCCAATGGAAAGAGCCAAAGTCCCCAAAAGAGCTCGGAGGCATTCGTTCCTTTGCCATTTAGGTCAAGGAGCGACATTGCAAGAGCTTCCCGCTGAGGATTATCGAATGCGGACCAAAAATCTGCGCCGCGCAACATGTCAAGGGCGGTGATCTGGTTCATGACGCTCCAAACACCCCCGGGGATCTGGATGAGAACGAGGATCACCATGAGCGCCGCAAGTCGGTTGTTCACTTCCTTGAGCAGAAGGTAGAGGACAAGGACGACAGAGAGAAAAAAGAGAATTGAGACGAGTTGGTTCACAATGTGGATCGTGAAGAGCGACTGAGCAGCGAGAATGTTCGTCGCCGTTGCAGCAGCGTCTCCCTTCACCATCAGCTTGCCGGGAACATACATCACACTAAAGATGCCGGTGAGTATCATGAACAGGTAAAGGATACCCGCCATTTTTGCTGTCTTCTTCGTTGAGTTCATACTATTTCTCCAATAGTTTGTATGGTCGTAATCCCTTGAACAGAAGCCAAAAACCCAATGCCATTTCGAAGATAACCATAGGCATATCGAACCACATCGGGTGAACTGTATTCTGGAAGTTGGGGAAAACGATGAAAGCGAAAGCACAGATCACGCACCATGCAGACGAGATCACACCGAAGGCGGCCAATGTTATCGGGATATACCTCGACTTGAACCACAGGTAGCTGCAAACCGTGGAGGCCAATGTCCAGAACGGCAGGCCAACGTAGTACGCGTCGTAGCTCGAGGCGAGGTGCAGCCTCGCCAGTGCCTGCAATCGATCGGCTTCGAAGACGCTCAAGTAAGTGCCACCACCCAAGAGCCGCAGAGCGCCAAGCATGTTGAGCGCGGTAACACCCCACATCAAGGCAACTACCAGCCTGCAAAATGCCGCAACCAAGGCAAGGTTCCGATTCACTGGCTTGAGGATCACGTAGAGCGCTGCGAGCATTGCTATAATGGTTACAGCGTATATCAGATTGCAGGCGATGTTGATACGAAACAGTGTTTCGTGCGCCATGATGTTCCGGGCGGTTTCTGCAGCATTGCCTGGGACGCTGAGGCGAAAGCTGATGCCGTAGTTCGCAAAGACCACAATCGCCATCCCGAACAGGAAAGTGAATCCCGCGACTTTTGCGGCTTTGCGTTGTGACTCGTCGATAGTGCTGATTGTCATTTCATTTCCTCCTAATATAGGTTCTTCCTGGGAAATTATTGAAGAATTTTGTGTTCTTCGTCCGCTTTACATGGGCGAACGATTCACGGCCTGCACCTTTGCGCCCCTGATCAAAAGCCACAACGCAAACGCAACTTCTCCGAGCTCGGCCGGCAAGGCGAATACGCTGTTAATGACCATATCCTTATATTGAGGCAGCATGATGCCCGTGAAGCTCAGGACCAGATAAAAGATGCCGGTGATGGTCAGCCAGACGCCCAGAAAACGGGGAAGGAAGCGGGACCTGTAGACAAGGATCGCTAAGGGGAAGAGCCAAAGCCCCCAGAACATTTCCAATGTCAAAACTCCGTAATCGCTAATTTTAAGAAAGAGCGTGCCCAGATCTTGTCTCTGAGCAAGTTCAAATGTTTTCAATATTTCGCCTTTAAAAATCATGAGCGAAGTAATATTGAATGCCCCTATAATAAAAGCAACAGGAATTTGCACGATCACCAATGCAACCAAAAGTTTAGCCTGGCGCTCGTTTACCTGTTTAAACATTCGATAGAGAATCAATACCATAAACACCCAAATGGTGTGGCCGATAAGATCGTTGATTATGCTCGTTCGAAATAAAAATTCATGGGATAGGATATTTTGGGCAGTGCTGGCCGCATCACCCCGCATATTGATTTGTGCTGGTACATAAAACATTCCAAAGACTCCCATTATTATCCAAATAAGATACACCAGGCCAACAAGTCTTGCCGTCTTTTTGAGTGAACTCGAATTCATTTCCATGCGCTATGCTCCTCTTGGCTTTTATTATGATTTTGAATACGCAGGGACCGTGATTTTTGTTTTAAACTGATATGAAGGAAATAGGGTCACGAAAATTGACAAACAGCTTCGTTGGCAAGCATCGGGGTCAGGTCGTTTGGGCAACAGCCCGTCAAGACCTGACCCTCATGCCCCCCGGTGAGGATCATTTTTTTCTCAATCAGTATGACCGCGGTTCCGTCAACAGCCAGTTTTCGCAGTTTTTCAATATCCAAATATAGAAATTATTCCTCCCAATTATTTTTTAATCCCATTAAATGTATGACAAATGTCATGAATATTAGTGACAATTGATCCTGGTTAAACCCTTTCCTTTTTTCCATAATTCCAATAGTTAATCAAGGAGGTTAACCATGATACAAAATGCCGTCCGATTTTTCAGAACGATTAAGACAATATGGACCAAGGAGCAAAAGCTATGAAAAAAAGAGTGTTTAAACTGTTCTCATTAATATTTATATTTTTATTGGCAACTTATTGTCAAACTGATGCCCGTACATCCAATCATGGAGACAAACTGCTTACACATGAACAAAGCAATAAAACCGTATTGGATTTTTATCGTCAATATAGTTCATTTACCGATCCGGGGGAATATAAATATTTATATAAAAACCTTCCTGATTCATTACCAGAGCTTTGCAGTCTAATTAGATCACAATTTATTCATCCCTATGCTGAATTGCCAAAATATTTTGAACAAATCCCTAAAGAGAGATGGGATGAATCCTTAAAGTATCCAACCGTTAAATCGGTTTTGCAGGGGCTTCTTTCTTATGACTCCCGAGGTTTGGTAACGGATCGGAAACCAAAACATCGATTAGTACTGGGTTGCCGGGATTATGCCATCTTTCTGGCATCAATATTAAAGTATCGTGGCATTCCGGCCAGGGTTCGTTGTGGCCATGCTACTTATTTAATACCAGAATTTCATGCGAGTCACACAATATGTGAAGTATGGAATGAAAATGACAAGCGTTGGATGCTTGTGGATCCAAGCACAGGTATGATTGATTTTAGCAGAGAAAAATTTGACTTTAGTAATGATGCATGGTTAAAAATGCAAAAAAAGGAAATTGATCCCAACCTATATGGATTTCCTGGAAAATATAGCGGATTGGTTTCTATTGTAGGGAAAATTTCTCCAGATTTGGCATCGATATTAGGAACCGAATACACAATTTATCAATATGCACCAGTATTGGATTATGCCTTTCAAAACAATAATCAACTGACTCCTGAACATATAGAAACACTGAATAGAATAAGTGAATTAATGAAGACAATTAATGCTGATAACATTTCGAAATTACAAGAAATTTACAATAACAATCCTCAAATTCAAATTACAAAAACTTTTAATGCAAAAGAAATAAAGACTGAAAATGTCACAAGAACTAAAGATTCTTCAAAAAATAAGCCTAATATTGAATTTGTTGATATACCAGGTGGAACCTTCTTAATGGGAAGTTCCATTTCAGAAAATGGAAGACAAGATGATGAAATTCAACACGAAGTCACTCTAAGTTCATTTAAAATGAGTAAGTATCCTGTAAGTGTTGAACAATATAATTCCTTTTGTGCTGCAACAGGCAGGAAAAGGCCTTGGTATGGGCAAAACGATCATGACAAAATGCCAGTCTCACAAGTGAGCTGGTACGATGCCAAAAGCTTTGCAGAGTGGATGGGTTGCCGACTGCCAACCGAAGCAGAGTGGGAATATGCCGCTCGAGCCAAAACGACCACAGTTTTTAATACGGGTGATTATTTGACCGCCGAGCAAGCCAATATTGATGGAAGCCAACCCTATAACACGGATCAAAAAAGTGAACACAGGAAGAGACTATTGCCTGTGGGCAGTTTCCCCTCCAATGCATTTGGTTTGTACGATATGCATGGCAATATTTGGGAGTGGTGCAGTGATTGGTATGGTGCATATGACACAAGTGATAAATTGAATCCTAAGGGACCAGAAACTGGAACAAGAAAGGTTGATCGGGGTGGCGGCTGGTATGATCCTGCCTGGAGATGTCGGTCAGCCTATCGCGGAGGAGGAGATCCTCCGGATAATAGAGGCACAGGCATTGGTTTTAGGATTGTAAAAGATTGAAATCTCAATGAGCATGGTGACCATGCGGGAAAATGGAATTTTTCGACGGTTTCGCGTGACACCCCTCAGAGAAACATCATTAATTGCCGCATTATCGACCAATGCCTTCATCCATATGATGATTTCAATTGCAGCCCCCTGACGGATGGAACGACAATACCCTCTTTCTTGGAATTTTGTTAGAATATTAATAGAGAGAAAAGATGAAATTAAAATTATTGCCTCCGGAAAATGAAATCGGTTTTTTACCATTCTTATGGTTGATATTCCTCTCAATATTCATCATTAATCTGCTCAATCGGGACATGAAACCAGGAATTATCGTACTGAATATTGTGGGATTGGCCGTTTTTCTCATATTGTATTTCAGAGGATTTTGGTTTGAAGGTCGAAAAGTATGGCACGTTCCAATCGGGATGACAGTTTTGGGTGTTGTACTCATGCCTCTGAATCCCGGAAGTTTCGTTTTCTTTGTTTATGCAGCGGCCTTCATTGGACAAATTGGAAAACCATCACTGGGGTACAGGGGGCTGTTCTTAATCATGGCTGTTGCTGGGATTGCCTGCTGGACATTTGGTTTATTGGCTGATTTATGGCTCCCGGCAGTTGTTTTCCCTCTAATTATGGGCGTCGCCAATATCCATATTCATGACCGGTGGCGATTAAACAAACAACTTCTCAAGGCCCAGGACGAAGTGGAAGAGATGGCAAAAATTGCCGAGAGGGAAAGAATCTCCCGGGATCTTCACGATCTTCTGGGCCATACCCTTTCAGTTATTATTTTAAAATCTGAATTGGCAGGAAAGCTGATCCATAAAAATTTAAAACAGTCGGAACAGGAAATCAAAGAGGTTGAAGAGATTTCAAGAAAGGCCCTCTCGGAGGTGAGAGAAGTTGTGAAAGGGTTTAGAAAAGGTGGATTGGAAGCTGAGTTAAAGAGCATTAAACTTGCCCTGAAAGCAGCTGACATTAAATATTCCATCAATTCAACACCAATTAGGGTATCTTCACAAATAGAAAATGTTCTGTCTTATATCCTTCGTGAGTCGGTGACAAATATCATCCGACATTCAAAAGCCACACAATGTGATTTTTTTATCCATCACTCCTATTCCCATGTTGAATTACGTATCGGGGATAACGGAATCGGTTATTTGTCTGACAAGAATGGCTCGGGTATCGAGGGCATGAGAACGAGGATCAAACTATTGGGGGGTAAAATGAAGATAAACTCAGCCAATGGAACAACGATAGAGTTGAGAATTCCGATTAGAAACAGTACAGATCCAAAGGTTCAACATGATTAAAATTCTTGTTGCAGAAGATCAGGCCATGGTTTTGGGTGCACTGGTGGCGCTATTGGAAATCGAATCGGATTTTGAAGTGAGGGCAACGGCATTGAATGGCGAAATTGCCTTTAAGTTACTCAAAGAACAGGCCATCGATATTGTGCTCACCGATATTGAGATGCCAAAAATGTCCGGCCTGGATCTGGCAATAAAAATAAAAGAACATCACATAAAGACACGTGTCATTATTCTCACGACTTTTTCAAGGCCCGGATTCCTTAGAAGAGCTCTTGATGCAGGTGTGACGGGTTATCTCCTAAAAGATTCACCCTCAGAAAAACTGGCCAATGCCATCCGTACGGTGCATTCCGGGGGACGGTCAATAGATCCGGAATTGGCCCTGGAAGCATGGACCGACAATAATCCTTTAACTGACAATGAACGATTGACTCTGAAGCTCGCAGGAGAAGGAATGACATCCAAAGAGATTTCCAAACAGATTCATCTGGCTGAGGGAACAGTCCGAAATTATCTATCCGAAGCCATCAGTAAGCTGGATGCGAATAATCGCATCGACGCTTACAGAATTGCCCGCCAAAAAGGCTGGTTGTGAAATTTTTGTGGACACCCCTTCGAAATTTGATCGAAAAGAAAAAAGGGGAAATGCTAAATTATGTCAATGGGCCGATTGCCTGCTCAACTGCTTTGACGATGGTTCCGTCAACGATGAGCTTTCTTAATTTTTCAATATCCAGGTAGAGGATCCGGGACTTGAGGGACGGTGCTTGCATTTTTGCATAAATCATAATTTTTTTTTGAATAACGCTACGGGGAAATAGGGTCAGGTCTTGAATTAACAGGTCGATTATAGACTTTTTTCATAAACAAAACTGTCATTTCAAGACCTGACCCTCATGCCTCCCCAAAAAAATCTCTGCCGACTATTGACACAGCAAATAATGATCTTTAAAATACAAGCATGGTGAAAATTGATTTTCCTATAGTGTTATAGTGTAAACCATGAAAAGAACATTCATAT
>JALHSV010000661.1 GCA_022865525.1 Thermodesulfovibrionales bacterium | reverse complement strand
GGGGAATCCACCCTTCGACAGGCTCAGGGTGACAAATTGTCATGGTGAGCTTGTCGAACCATGGATTGGGAGTCTGCCCCGCACTTGATACGGGGGTCAAGTCCGATGCGGATCTTCGCGAGGAGTCGCTCCGACCGGACAATGACAAAACACGAGTTTATGGATAGACTCTGATTCTGGATATTTGAGACGCGCTCTTAAAGGAATCGAATATTTTGTTTTCGGTCTGAAATCTGTGTCGCGGCGTCCTTCCTGAAAGAGAGATTTTCATATAGACCCTTCCAAGACTATGTTACGCCCGCAAATCAACAGATTCAGGCTTATCACGGATAAATCATGGGGGCTTTCTTATTAAATATAATCCCTGTCGCAGAAAGATTTCTCACTAACATTTTGCCCGCTGGGTTAATGCATCGATTATAATACTAAAGACTTCTTATCAAAAAAGATTTCATAAGTATGAAAATCATTTTTAGTGGGTTTATGACATGACAAAAGATCAAGATGAGGAATGGAATAAATTTTCATTAAAAGAACTTGAGCTTATATTGAAGGATAACCTTTCTGTGGCAATACAACGGGGATTTAATTTGCCCATCTATTGTGTGTTGATTTCAAACAATGGAGGAATTGTGGCAGTGCATTTTAAGGTATCAAAAGAAGGTAAGCATGTTGTAGAGACTGTTGCAGAGTATGCATCAGCCGATCTGTTTTATCCATTACATTTATTTTATTCTGATAGTTCTGGCAAGGCTTTTGGTACAACTATTACTGACCCGAGAGAATCGAATTTAAAGGGCCAGGCGTGACATGACAATATCACCGTCACTAAACTGTCACCAGAAATATAGAATTACAATATCTCAAAAGTTGTAGTCCAACGTTGTGTTCTTCGTGAACTATTCTATTAACAGATTTGGTTGTACATGCAAGATTACAAGCAGTAATCAATAAAAAATTCAGTTACAAGTTGCTCAGAAGTTTTTTCTGTCCATGTTTTCTCAGCATCGGGTATACTTTTAAAACAAAGTTATGGAATGGGATTTTACATCTGAGGATGTTAGAAATGGTAAGGCTCATTACACCGTTGCCGAAATTAAGAAAGACCTACTCTAATGAAAAAGAAGAAAACATCGCATTTCTCGGTTGAGGACATAATCAGGAATGAGTTCAAGAAATCTCTTAGCAGGGGAACTATAGGTAAGGATGCTAATGGGTTACTGTGGGCTTATGGTGTTCTCCTGAGAGATTCTCTCTACTGGGTTGAAGTTATCACGATAGACTTAGAGACTCATAAAGTGGAACGGATAAAGGAAAAAGAAAGCTCATATGAGCAAAGGGAAGATGCAACCGCATATATAAAGGGATTGACAAAAGAAATCCTTCCGATGGATGTACATCGGCATTGAAAATTGACCCACCCATTCTTTGGCTAACTCCTTTAGAAACAATATGTTGGGGACTCCTTCCAAAGTAATACCGTGAAGAGGATTGTTGGGTTGTTGGTCGCTCATGTCCCAGTACCGATTCATTCCGGGGGTACTGAAAACATAACGCTTTTAAGATTCAACCTATGACTATTAGCTGAGATGTTTATTGACTAATTTAGTCATCTCGAACATTGAGACTTGCTTCTTCCCGTCGAATACCGCCAAGAGGTTCTCATCCGCATTGATATTCCTCCTATTCTCCGCATCTTGGAGGTTATTCTTCTTTATATATTCCCATAGCTTCTTGGTCATTTCTGACCTTGGAAGAGGTTCATTCCCCACTATCTTAGCCAGCGCCTCGCTGGGTTTCATAGCCTTCATAAATGCTGAGTTAGAGGTTCCTTCCTTTACAGCTTTTTTCTTCTTTTCTGCCATCATTTTTCTCCTTATGTTTAAGGCTCTATAGTCTTAATTCCTGAGTTTCAGGATGCACGCTTCTAAAAGTATACACTAATTCGCCAAATCCAGACATTCTCACATTAAGCGGGTTGGATCTATTCGATCCATCAGAGAACTCCAAATGAGCTTGTCACTGGGGATACGGCTGACCAGTTCATGTTATGCAAATTGACGATAAAGCGCAAAAAGTCCATTGGCGGAGTGTGCGGAGTTATTTTAGAAATCGACTGTGTCGATGTTCTTCCTGAAGCAAACACCCCTCATACCTGATATAATGGTGATGAGTACTATTAAAAAGG
>JALHSV010000660.1 GCA_022865525.1 Thermodesulfovibrionales bacterium | reverse complement strand
GGACGGCGGGAAAAGCTCTGAGGAGAAAGTGAAGACGATCAGCACACAATCTATCGATGTATTTCATACCTTGCAATTTAGCATAAAAGGTTCAATATTGCAAGGTATTGCTGCAACGACGGTAAACACAGAGACCTGAAAGAACAGGATAATGAAAGCCGAAACCTCCACCAACCCCTCCTTGGTAAGGAGGGGTGGAAAGGAAGTGAACATTGGCAAGGAGGGGCTACGACCCGTAACTGGAGGGATACAATCTTGATGTAATTATACTTTACAAATAGTCAGTCTAAACGTATACTGTGCTTATGATTAAAAGGCCATTCTGGGAAAAGAGAATTCATGATGCCTGGAGAGAAGTTCCAATCGCCTGGCTTGCGGGAGTGCGCCGATCGGGAAAAACGACTCTTGCCCAGAGCTTGGGGAGCGCCAACGAGACTCTCTACGTCAACTGTGATCTTCCGATAACTGAGGACCGGGTGCGGGACCCCCAGCTTTTTTTCAAAAATTGCGAGAAGCCTATCGTGGTTTTTGATGAGATTCATCAACTCTCGGATCCAAGCCGCGTTCTGAAGATCGGAGCGGATTTATTCCCGAATCTTAAGATATTAGCTACGGGTTCTTCCACGCTTGCAGCGAGCAGAAAATTTCGCGATACCCTGACCGGCCGTAAACGGGTTATTCATCTTTTGCCCGTGCTTTGGACGGAGCTCGAAGCTTTTTCATGCAAAGATATTTCGAGGCGTCTTTTTCAAGGGGGATTACCTCCGGCACTATTGGCTGGCTCTAAAAGCTCCTCTTTTTATCGGGAATGGCTGGATTCATTTTTTGCGCGGGATATCCAGAAACTTTTTTTGTTCCGCGACGTGGAAAAATTTAATACGCTTTATGAATATCTTTTACGCCAGAGCGGAGGGCAGTTCGAAACTGCAAAGGTGGCATCCGAACTCAAAATCAGCCGCCTGACTGTCGAGAACCATCTGAAGGCGCTTGAGATCACGCAAGCAGTCACCCGTATCCGCCCTTTTTTCGGAGGGGGGCAGAAAGAAATTGTGAAAATGCCGAAAATATACGGGTTTGACACAGGGTTCATCACCTTCGTACGCGGCTGGGATCCTCTCAGGCCCCAGGATCACGGCATTTTGTGGGAGCATCTGGTTCTTGAATATTTACAGGCATTTTTACCAGATCAAGCAATAACTTACTGGCGGGACAAAGAGGGTAGGGAAATAGATTTTGTTCTGGCGCAAAGAAGAGATCATATTGATGCAGTAGAATGTAAATGGAACCCGTCGGAGTTTGACCCTTCGGCGCTGCGGGTTTTCCGTTCCTATTATCCGAAAGGCAAAAATTACATTGTGTGTCCTTTAATGGATAAATCGTATATGAAGCGTTACGGTTCATTAACAGTAACGATTTGTGCCCCTGAAGAGATAAAGTAAAACCAACAAGGAGGAGCACGTATGAAAAGTATACACAGACAAAACAAGATTCTTCGCGGAGTTTATCCTGAGTA
This sequence comes from Thermodesulfovibrionales bacterium, assembly GCA_022865525.1. Taxonomy (GTDB): domain Bacteria; phylum Nitrospirota; class Thermodesulfovibrionia; order Thermodesulfovibrionales; family SM23-35; genus JALHSV01. The sequence continues at coordinate 8,679 of JALHSV010000660.1, read as the reverse complement.
AGACGACGAGATTCTTCACTTCGTTCAGAATGACAACGCGAAGGGTTCAGAAATGACAACGCGAAGGGTTTGATGTTAGCTGGGTTTGTCATCCTGAGAGAAGCGAAGGATCTATGGTTTTTCGGGGCTTAGCGTGACATGAGGTCAAGTGAAAGGATGAAGGAACAGGGTTCGAGGGTCCAAGTGGCACAGGAAAAAACAGAGTCAAGGCCTGGACGGCCAATCAATACAAGTGATGTGAAGAGGAATGGTATTTTCAAAAATGTTGACAAGTTTACCAATATGGAATATACTCCATAATAGTTCAACTAAAATGGATGACCATCCATGATTCAGACGATGCCACGGTTGCTGAAGATCAAGCTGCCGAAAGGACAGTCCGCCTTCTTGTGGGGACCGAGGAAGACAGGCAAGACCACGTTCCTCAGGGCGACCTTCCCGGACAGTCTGATCTATGATTTGCTTAAGACCGACCTTTTCCTTGAACTCGTCAAGCGGCCATTTCTGTTGCGGGAGCAGCTCCTTGCGGCATCCACGAAGCAGTTGAAGGAGCCGGTCATTATCGACGAGGTGCAGAAGGTGCCGCAACTGCTTGATGAAATCCACTGGCTAATCGAAAACAGGGGCCTGCGGTTTATCCTGTGCGGCTCCAGCGCAAGGAAACTGAAACGGGGGAAGGCGAATCTGCTTGGGGGGCGCGCATGGCGCTACGAGATGCATCCGCTTGTCTCGGCAGAGGTGGCTGACCTTAATCTGCTTAGATCGCTCAACCGGGGAATGATACCTATGCACTACATGCAGGAGGAATACCGCAAGTCGCTGCAGGCTTACGTTCAGGATTATCTCAAAGAAGAGGTGTTCGATGAGGGATTGACCCGGAATATCCCTGCCTTCTCGCGGTTCTTCGATGCAATGGGATACTCGCACGGAGAACTGACGAACTATGCGAACATCGCCCGGGACTGCCGCATAGACGCGAAGACCGTTAAGGAGTATTACCAGATCCTGGTCGATACCCTGCTTGGCACGATGCTCGAGCCGTACAAGAAGCGGAAGGACCGTAATGTGATAATCAGGGCCGGCAAGTTTTATCTGTTCGATGTCGGCGTTGCCGGTGCCATTACCCACCGCCAGATTCCCCGGGAGAAAGGTGAACAGTTCGGTAGGGCTCTCGAACATTTTATTCTGATGGAAATCCTTGCCCATCGTGCCTACAGGGATCTGGACTACGATCTGAATTTCTGGCGAACGAAGTCAGGACTGGAAGTGGATTTTATTTTAGGTGAGGGAGAAGTGGCTATCGAGGTAAAAGGGACGAGCAGGGTCGATAATGCAGATCTTCGCCCCCTCAAAACGTTTATCCAGGAGTACCGCCCAGCGAAAGCGCTTGTTGTTTGCAACGAACGCGCTCCCCGGGTGCATGATGATATCCAGATTTTGCCGTGGCGTCATTTTCTGAAAATGTTGTGGAATGGAGAAGTGATATCGTGAAGTGAAAAGTAAAGGAGTCGAGGATTCAAGTGAATAACAACAGCCACCGTTTGATGAGGAAGGGATTGCTATGTGAAAAAAATCTTTCCAAATTGTAACCTTTCAGATATGTGATTATTGACACCTGCAAAATAATGTCCGAGATATCATCAAATTCCGGTCATTCCCGCGCAGGCGGGAAGCCAGTAGTTATAGAAGAAAATACTGGATTCCGGATCAAGTCCGGAATGACGACAAAACGGATATTTTTATGCATTTTTTAGTAATTTATTAATCTGGTAATTTTTGGTCCTATTAGCAATCGACGAAAAACTCTTCTTTTAGCAATGATCCTTCCTGTTAGCAGCACTATTCTGAGCAAAGCTGATGATACACAGAGTGCACATAGTAGGAAGACATGAACATCTATTCACTATAAAGCCTCGAGACAGCATAGATATATTTTCAGATTTCAAATCGTAAAGGGATTTGATAAGATTAAAAGACATATTTTTTTCAACTGACTAAATTTTTTTTGAGAGAAGATTTGACAGGGCTCGATAAGTCGATGTTATGATCGAAATTACACGTAAACAGCCGGAGATCAGGTTCGACACCATCTCGAGTTCGAGGGGTATTGAGGCAAGAAGTTCTACAGGATGCGTGTAAAGGCACTGAGATAAAAAAATCAGTTATCGAGGAGGATTGGGTTATGGCAGAGAAAATTTACCGGGTAAACATGACGACATTAACGGCGACAGGAGAAGATGTGCCGGAGAAATGGAAAGGCCTTGGGGGAAGGGGTTTGACTTCCACGATTGTAGCACAGGAAGTAAAACCTACCTGTCATCCGCTGGGGAAGTACAATAAGCTGATATTTGCTCCTGGCATGCTTACCGGAACTGCGGCTCCAAACTCCGGGAGGCTTTCGGCCGGTGCTAAAAGCCCGCTGACCGGCACTATCAAAGAAAGCAATGCCGGAGGTACTTCTGCTCAGCTTTTTGCCAGACTGGGCATTCAGGCTCTCATTATTGAGGGTCTGCCTCAGAAAGACACCTTCTACAGGCTCCATGTGGACAATAACGGTGTTACGATTCAGGAAGATACAGAATTAGTGGGCAAAGGCAACTATGAAGTAATCGAAACCCTTACAAAAAAATACGGAGACAAGATTGGAATAATTGTCATCGGCCCTGCCGGGGAAATGCGGATGGCAGCAGCCAATATTTCCGTGAAGGATCCTGACGGCACTATTCGCAGCCATGGCCGCGGCGGACTGGGGGCGGTCATGGGTTCGAAAAAGATAAAGGTTATTACTATCGATGATAGTGATGGCCCGGGGGTAAAGGTTGCTGACCAGGAAAAATTCAGGGCGGCTGTGAAGGTATTTACGAAGGGTGTGGTTGGGAATGCCGTGAGCGGGGAATCGCTCAAGCTATACGGCACCGATGTACTTATGAATGTCTTGCACGAAGCCGGTGGCCTCCCCACGAAAAACTTCCGTTATGGTCAATTCGACGGGCATGAGAAAATAAGCGGTGAAACCTTGCGCGAGACTATCGTCAGTCGCAAGGGCAACCCCAGCCATATCTGCCATAAGGGTTGTGTCATACGATGTTCTCAAGTCTACAACGATAAGAACGGCAATTATGTGACTTCGGGCTTTGAGTATGAAACGATCTGGGGCTTTGGTGCCCACTCTAACATAGACGATCTGGATACCATTGCGGAAGCTGATCACATTATGGACGATATTGGGGTTGACTCGATCGATACCGGGGTGGCGATGGGCGTTGCCATGGAAGCCGGAATTATTCCGTTTGGCGACTGTGCCGGAGTCTTGAGGTTGTTGAAAGAAATCGGTGCGGGTACCCCTCTGGGCAGAATCCTTGGCTCGGGGGCTGCAGGAGTCGGGAGAATGTATGGTGTGACCAGAGTACCGGTGGTTAAGGGCCAGGCGCTTTCCGCCTATGACCCGAGATCGGTAAAAGGTATGGGAATTACCTACGCCACGTCAACCATGGGCAGTGATCACACGGCAGGTTATTGTATCCCTATAAACATCCTAAAAGTTGGCGGGTTTGTCGATCCCTTGAAGAAGGAAGGACAAATAGAGCTGTCAAGAAGGCTGCAGATAGGTACTGCATTATTGGATAGCCTTGGTCTTTGTCTCTTCGTTGGATTCGCTGCCTTGGATAATCAGGATGTATTTCAAGCTACGATAGACATGATAAATGCCAAGTATGGTATCAGCATGACGCCAGACGAGGGGCGAGCCCTGGGCAGGAAAGTTCTTATTACGGAACATGAGTTCAATATAGCTGCCGGATTCACGAACAAGCATGACCGCCTTCCCGAGTTTTTCGAAGAACCGTTACCGCCGCACAATGCGGTGTGGGATTTCACTGACGAAGAGATTGATTCATTTTGGAATTTCGAATAATTTTTTGAGGAGGTTTGATATGGATAGAAGGGACTTCTTAAAGCTTTGTGCTGCTGGAGTGGTAATTCAGTACGTGGTTCAATCAGAGGAGGTGTTAGCGCAGACGGCCCCGAAAGTCATCCCCAACTCCATCAAGGAAGTACTGCCGGGAGAGGATGTCTTCGCTTACATTAACCGGGTGAAAGGGAGTTTTGATCAAACGCTCTACCAGCAGGTGATTGGCTCCTCGAATGCATTTAAAGAGGGTGATGAGACCATTGGTGTGGGGGCCAGTGATGAAAAAACGAGGCAGAATGCACGCAGCCTTCTGTCAAACACAAAGATCAAAGATCTCCATGAACACCCTCTGCACGTCGACGACCTGCAGGAGTTGATATGGCAGACCACTGATAAGGCCCAGTATGAGAAAATCAAAAACTGGACCATGGGAGAGTTGAAAGAGTTTCTCCTGACCAAATCTGAGGCAGAGATCAAAGGGATCATGTATGGGCTGACCAGTGAGACAATTGGATGTATCCCCAAGCTGATGAGCGATGAAGAGCTGATCAGGTTTAATCAGAAGATTTTCAATCCCCTGCCCGGTACCAAAATTGGCGCAAAAGGCTACCTGAGCGCCCGCCTCCAGCCCAATTCACCCACAGACAATCCCGATGATATTGTCTGGCAGGTGTTTGACGGGTTTTCCTATGCCACGGGCGATATTGTTATCGGAACCAACCCCGTGGACAGCCAGGTGGAGAGTGTGGCCACGGTGGAGAAAGCGCTCAAGGATGTGGTCGATGCCTTCAAGCTTCAGGATGTCATTCCCTGGTGTGTGCTTTCCCATATCGATGTCCAGGCAGAGGTTGCCAGGAAATACCCTGGATCGGTTGAGACCATGTTCCAGAGCCTTGCCGGAACAGATGATTGCAACAAGACCTTTGATGTTACGGTTGAGAAGATCATGAATTATGCAAAATCCAAGAAAGGTGAGAGATACGGGCTCTACTTTGAGACCGGCCAGGGCTCTGAATTTACCAACGGCGCAGCCGGCGGTGTTGACATGATGGTGCTGGAATCCAGAAAGTACGGCTTCAGCAGGGCGGTACAGATGGAACTGGCCAAAGTCCAGCCTCAAGGGGCGTGGCTCCATATCAATGATGTGGCCGGATTCATCGGGCCCGAGGTCTTCAGGACCCGCGAGCAACTGGTGAGGTGTTGTCTGGAAGATCTCGCCATGGGCAAACTCCACGGATTAACCCTTGGTCTTGATATCTGTTCAACCCTGCATATGAGCGTAAGTCTCGATGACCTGGACTGGTGCCAGGAACAGCTTATGCCGGCCGCCCCTGTCTATCTTATTGCGCTTCCCACCAAAAATGACCCCATGTTGAGCTATCTGACCACGTCGTTTCAGGATCATGTCCGCCTGAGGGAAAAATTCGGCCTCAAAGTGAACGATGCCATGTGGGCTTTCTATAAACAGATCGGGATTGTGGACAATAACAACAAGTACACGAACCATTTTGGCGATCCAATCTGGGTGTACTACCAGTACCTGCTGGCCAAGGGCGATAAGCGTTCCAAAGAAGCAATCTATGCTGAAGGAAAACAGAAGATCAAGGAAGTTGAGGCGAGAGGCGTTGATATTGCCATCGGCCATGGAAAGAATATATGGGATCTGAACCCGAAACTGGCAGAGAATGTTACTGCCTATTACAATGATGCCAAGATTTCACTCAAGGCCGAGCTTACCCCTGTCTTTATCTCGACAATCCCCAATGCAGTCCAGGCCAGCACCCTGTCCAAGGATCGGGATGACTATATTCTCCATCCGGCCACCGGCGAGAAACTGAGTCCTAAATCTGTGGCTGCGCTAGAAAAGCTCAGGGACTCATGGGCAGGAAAGGAGCCGAATGCGCAGATCGTGATCTCCGACGGCCTGAACGCCAAAGCCATTATGGATGAGGGGCATCTTATGCCCTACGTGGAGGAAATCCGGAAGCTGCTGACCGAAGCCGGCGCTGCTGCCGGAAAGAACGTTGTTGTGGACGAAAAGAACATCGTCGTCACGAGCGGCAGGGTCAGGGCCGGGTATGAGATCGGCTGCATACTCTTTGGAAAATCAGATCCCAATAAGCTGAAGGGGGTCCTTCACATCATCGGGGAGCGGCCCGGAACCATGCACCATTCCTACTCGGTGTATATCACCGTTGCCAAAGGCAAGACATGGGCTGATAAGAAGATTGATCACGATATTACGAAACTCGTATGCAATATAGCAGATACGGCCTTAGCTCCGAAAGAAGCAGCCAAGGAGACCCTTACCATTATAAGGGAAATGGTTTCGAAGCTGGCTCCTTCCAGCCGGGGTCAAGGACGGTAAGAACGCAGTGTGGTCAGTAAAAGAAAGGGAAAAGAGATCATCATGACAAGATTTAAAGTGGAACTGGTAAGGGCAGAGTGTACGGCATGTGAAATGTGTGTTGAAAGCTGTCCGGACTATTTTGAGATGGCGGATGACGAACTATCTCATATCAAGGGTTCGCAGAAGGTTGGGGACAATGAAGAGCTGGAGGTAGATACCCTCGGGTGCGTTAAGGACGCTGCCGATGCGTGCCCGGTGGCTTGCATACACCTATACGAAGGCGCTAACAAAATCACCTGATGTGGAAGGTGGATAATTCTTAATTACGCACCGTGTATGAGGATTTTTCAGTGAATGCATTGATTTTATTGAGGAGGAACATCTATGAAAAAAGCAATGCTGTGTATAATCCTGTTGTTAGCGGTTTACTTCACAGGTGGGCCTTGGCCTGTCCTGGCAGCATCTGAAACGATACATGTCACCTGCTGGGAGGGTTACGCTGACAAGGCATTTATCGATGCCTTTAAGAGCATCGTAAAGGATAAATATAAAACGGATGTGGAGGTAAAAGTCACCTATGCCACCGGCCAGGAGGACTTCTATAACGCTGCCAAGAATGGTACCGCGGACTTGATTTCTCCACCGGCTGATACTCCAAAAACCCCGCGTTTCAACTGTTTTAACAAAAATAACATGTTGCTGTCTCCCCTTGACATGAACAATATTCCCAATGCGAAGCACATGCTGCCATTTTTTAAAGCAGACGAGTCTCTTACCTACATGGATAAACAGTATGGCATGCCATATAACTGCGGCCCATACGGACTTGCATACAACACTGCTGTTGTAAAACAGCCACCAGCGAGCTGGAATATCTTCTGGGATTCCCAGTATACCGGCAAGTACACCATCAACAACAACTTCCATAAAGTCAACATCTGGATGACAGCCCTTGTGCTTGGTTATAAATACGCCGACCTCTTTGATATTGACAAGCTTGACCGGAATAAAATTCAACCCCGCCTGAACGAACTGGTAAAGGGCGCTAAAAGCGTCTGGGACGGGGAAGCAAATCCTGATGAATTTCCTCAAATGTCCCTGGCAACGACCTGGGGATTTGCAGTGGTGAAGGCAAATCAAAAGGGCGGTTCCTGGAAGCTTGCAAATCCGAAAGAAGGCGGCACCGCCTGGATCGATTACTGGTGCATTACGAAGGCAGCAACGGGACAGAAGAAAAAGCTGTGCGAAGAGTGGATCAACCTGCACTTGTCGCCCACATTTCAGGCTGCTGTAGTCAAACAACAGGGCGTCTCTCCCGTGGTCAATAATGTTGGTGATCTGGTAACCCCTGAAGAAAAGGTCTTGTTTCATGTGGGAAATAACGATTACTTTAAGACTGTTGCAATCTGGCAGGTGATGAGTGAAAAAACTGAAAAGGCATTTGGCGAGATGTGGGAAGCCGCAAAAAAACTGAGAGAGAAATAACCCTAATAACTTTAGAAAGTATCTATCACGGGGGGAGAAAATGAGAAAATTCTTTCAATGCAATGTTTTGTTCATGTCATTTGTTCTGATGATGTTTGTGGGGTCATTTTCCTATGCTCAGGATGCTGTCCCGGGGACACCCAATGAGCAGGCGACTCAGGAAAAACCTGCCACGAAAACGTTGCCGGAAGGACTTACAGCGAATCTCAACACAACCTTCTATTCCAAATACGTTTGGAGGGGACTTGAGCTGAGCAAAGACAGCCTGGTTATCTTTCCAAGTCTCACCATAGGGTACAAAGGCTTTGCCTTGAATGTGTGGGTTGATTTAGATACTAATTTTGATAATCCACCGCCAGGGGAGAAGAGCAAAGCCAACTTACAAGAAACAGACCTGACGCTGACCTACACCAACAAGATTAAACCGTTGAAAATGGATTACACACTCGGATGGATCTATTATGACACGGATGGTTTTTATGGCGATACTCCTACCAGCAACCAGGAGGTCTTTGTGACGCTTGCCTTCGACTTTCCTCTCAAACCCACGCTGAGCGTATACACGGAAATAGAGACAGGAACGGCTTGGTACGCAAGCCTTGCCTTAGCTCATAGTTTTAAGATCTCCAAGGACTGGTCTTGGGATCTGGGGGGTTGGGTAAGTTACCTGTACAACCAATCTACAGAAGACATTACCGCCATGCATGACGGCAACATCTGGATGGGTCTAACAATTCCCGTGAATAGTTACTTCTCTATCATACCAAAGATACAATACTCCTTTGCGTTGAGTTCGGATGCACGTGACCGCATCGAGGCAAACAGTTTCAACGGTAAGGATTCCAATTTTCTCTACGGCGGCCTCATCTTTGATCTAAAATTTTAAGCAGACTTCCTCCGTCCCGGCGCAGCTGGAGGGTCTGCGCGAATCGGT
>JALHSV010000095.1 GCA_022865525.1 Thermodesulfovibrionales bacterium | reverse complement strand
TTCTCCCGGAGAAACACGCTGCCGGACTCCAGCAATTTTTTCAACTCCGCATAGAGGTATTCCTTTGTGAAGGTAATGTTGATAAAACCAGGTCCGGCAATATCTATCCTCTCAAGAATCGTTTTCTCACGCATGCACGAGGCAAGTTCGTCTGCAATTTTTTTCGGCGGTTTCTTTAACAGCTTTGAGAGAGACATCGCAACGGGAGTCGAAAGATCCCCGAAATCTTCGCCTGGCGGTACCTCCACGTCAAGAGGAGGGATTGCATTGATTCCTATCTTCCTTAATGATTCCTCAATGATAGCGACAAGGTCTTTTTTCATTCAATCATCCTCCCGGTTCAATGAAACACTGAGGATCTTCGGCAAGAAAATCATTTTCCCCCTGAGCCCGGGAAAAAGCATATGCTATTGCCCTGCACCCTCTGCATTGCGCCCATCTTGTGCAGACTCCGCATTTCCCCCGGTATCTGCTTCTGCTGCGGAGGGCTTTTAGAATTCCGGATGTTGCCCAGACCTCGCGAAAAGAATCCTGCCGGATATTGCCGATGGGAATATGCAACCTTCTGCATGGCACCATCGTGCCATCAGGCATAATGGTGAGCCCTGATACACCTGCAGCGCACCCTCCCATAGGAATGTCTCCCTGATCATCGGAATTACTCCCGGTTACCTGTGAGGCTACAGGATCACCGGTAACAAGCTCGAGTGCGCCCGTATCCAGAGCGAATATCTTCATGTACAGATCTTTCACGCTCTCAATGCTCAGCGTTTCTTTCAGCAGCCCTTCACCCCTTCCGGAAGGGACGAGTCTCGAAAATCCAAGCCTCTGTATATTCCAGGCCTGAGCGAGTTCAATACTGTCCGTAAAATAACCTGCATTGAGAGCAGAAAGCGTAACATTCAGCGTTACCGTAAGTCCTGCGTCAAGGAGATTCCTGATTCCCCTGCGGGACCCGGAGAAGCTCCCTTTCCCCCTGATCGAATCATGTATCTGTTCGGGACCTTCGATGCTGACCTGAACACTTTTTACCCCGATGGCAGACAAGGACTTTGCCCTTGTATCATCGGCAAGAATACCATTGGTAAGGAGGGAGATATCAAATCCCTGATTGCGTATGGAAGAGAGGATATCAAAGAGATCCGCCCGCAAAAAAGGCTCCCCGCCGGTTACCGTGAAACTTGGTGAAAAATGCATGCCATATGCTTCTTTCCAGTCATTCATGGTATCCGCTATTTCACTGACAGCATCTCTGATTTCCGGGAGAGACATCTCATCAACGTACATTCCTGTCTGGTAGCAGTGTCTGCATGAAAGGTTGCAGCGTTCTGTAATATGCATCTGTATAAAAAAATCAAATGCCGTGTTGACCGGCATAATCAGTTACTTCTGTTATATTTGATCTTTTTCAGTCCGGTAAGCCATGAGAGCACCATGCTCACAACACTGATAATTAACGCCCCCTTGAACGCCGGCCAGAAACCATGTATCTGGAGACCAAGCTCCAGGGGCCCGGAAAGAGAAACAGTAATAAGAAGCATCAGCGTGTTGACTATAAGGGTAAAGAGTCCCAGGGAAAGAATAATCAGCGGCAACGTAAAGAACGTTATGAGCGGCTTCAGAAAAGAATTGACGATTCCAAAGACCGCCCCGACAAGAATCATTTTCCACCATTCACCCGCAAAGGCTATGCCATCCACAACCTTTACCGCAACAGCTATGGATAGTGCATTAATCATTATTCGTAAAATCAGATATGTCATCGTATGCTTATTCCGCCATCCGTTCGTTATTCATTATCGGTAATAATTATCCCATAAATTTGCATTTATAATCCATCGCCCTCCTCTTCGTCCACGTACTCCCTTTTCTTTTTCAGGAACCGTATGAAACCGTATATCGTTATGAGCCCGCCAAGGAGAAAAAGTATTGAATAGAGGTTGCTGCTCAGGTAGGCAAACCATGAATGCTTTCCTCTGAGATGTGCATGCCACGTGTGTTCCAGATCGGGAAGACTTACTGAAAGGCTTTTCTGTATAGATTCATCTACGGTATCTCCTTCCCGCATATAATTGAGTATGCGGACAATACTATCCTGCCCGTATTGCCCGGCGATATATTCAATAAAATTCTTGCTCTGTTCGTATGCAAGAACAAGTGATGCCTCATCCTTCGGGAACGTTTCGATGTCCTTTATCCTCATGATCGTATCAGCCATGATTGCCTTCGCAAGTGCGTTGCCGCCATGCGTCGCAAGTAACTCCGAGATGCCGCCGCTTGCCCACTGGCAGACCCCTTCGTCAAGCCATCGGGGCAAGCCGGCATCTGCAATATGGCGATGCAAAAGCAGGTGACATAATTCATGCTTCAGCGTTGTCTCAAGGGTAAATGGTTTGGAGTACACCCTTGATGCATCAAGTACGATCAGGTACCTTCGGGGGACGGCATACGCAAGAAAGATATCACTGCCTGCAGCCTGTATAAAGGCATGTCTGTCTTTGACCAGGAGTATCCTTGGCTGGAAATCGATTTTCCATGGGAGAGATTTTTCGAGTTCCTCCCTGATGTCCGGATACATCTTAACCACTTCTTCAGCCATATATAAGGAGTTTTTGTCGTACAAGACTTCAAGGTCACGTGTTTGGAACGATTCTGGAGCAGCAGACAGAGAATGTATAAAGAAAGGGAACAGGAACAAGGAGAGAAAAAGAAAAAATATCCTGCGTTTCATATACATATTACTATACTGTATCTCCTATGGTAAACAGACTTTTTTTTGTCGATTTTTTATGCAAATGCTATAATAACCGCACAAGAATACGCTGAATAACCTCAAGAGAGCAAAAAGATGAGATCAATGAGAATTGCGCTTGCCCAGATCAACCCCACTGTTGGAGATCTCGAGGGCAACGTTTCCAAAATTATTGATTACCTGCAAAGGGCGAAGCGGCTTGATGCTGATCTCATTGCATTTCCTGAACTCGCGGTCACCGGGTATCCTCCTGAAGACCTCCTTTTGAAATCCCAGTTTATTGATGACAATCTGCAGGCCCTGAAAAGGATACAGGAGAGCGTCTCTGACATCACGGCCATTGTCGGCTTCGTTGACAGAAAAAATGATATTTACAATGCAGCTGCCCTGATGCACAACAAGGAAATCATTGATGTATACCACAAGATGTATCTCCCAAACTATGGTGTATTTGATGAATACCGTTATTTCCAGGCCGGCGTGCGGTACCCCATATACCGCATTGGCGATGCCTGGATTGGTATAAATATCTGTGAAGACATCTGGTATCCCGAAGGTCCGGCACGGATTCAGTCCCTTGCAGGAGCTGAGGTGATTCTCAACATTAATGCATCCCCGTATCACATCGGCAAGGGAAGACTCAGGGAGGAAATGCTCTCAACAAGGGCGTTCGACAACATAGTGATCCTGGCCTATCTGAATACCGTTGGCGGACAGGACGAACTCGTATTCGACGGCCACAGTTTGATCCTTGATCAGGATGGCAACGTCATCATCCGGGGCAAGCAGTTTGAGGAGGACCTGATTATCGCCGACCTCAACCTTGAGGGCATTATGATGAAACGCCTCCATACTGCCCGGCGAAGACAGGAAGTGATGAATCTCGAGAAGGGAACCGTCGAAAAAATCACTGTCTCAAGAAAAAAAATGTCTCACAAAGAAAACCGGCTTCCGGTCCGTCCCAAATCAGGTTATCGTACGTTTGACACTATGGAAGAGGTATATACTGCACTCATTCTCGGCACATCTGACTATGTCAAAAAAAATGGATTCAAAGGCGTTGTCATCGGTTTGAGCGGCGGCATCGATTCATCTCTTGTAGCATCCATTGCTGCCGATGCCCTGAACGCACAGAATGTCAACGGATTATTTATGCCATCCCCCTATACATCCAAAGGGAGCAGGGAGGATGCCTATGCCCTTGCAGACAATCTGGGAATAAGGGTAAGAGAGGTTCCGATTGACACTATCATGAAGAGCTATCGTGACGCATTAACAAAAGATTTCAGCGGCAAACCATCTGACGTAACCGAGGAAAACCTCCAGGCAAGGATACGTGGGAATATCCTGATGGCTTTCTCGAATAAATTCGGATGGCTTGTTCTGACAACAGGGAACAAATCCGAAATGAGCGTCGGCTATGCTACCCTCTACGGTGACATGGCAGGCGGATTCGCCGTCATCAAGGATGTGCCAAAAACCATGGTTTACCAGCTCTGCAAATGGAAGAACGATCATGCAGATCGTGTTATCATTCCAGAGAGAATGTTCACCAAAGAGCCGACGGCAGAACTCAGGCCTGGGCAAAAAGACTCGGATACGCTTCCGCCATATTCTGTTCTTGATCCAATACTGAAGGCCTATATCGAAGAGGACAGAACGTTTGAAGAAATATTATCCTTCGGGTATGACGTTGAAGGGTCCCGGAAGGTTATCCGGATGATCGATTCGAGTGAGTACAAAAGGCGTCAGTCGCCTCCCGGAATCAAAATCACGCAGAAGGCATTCGGACGGGACAGGCGTTTTCCGATAACAAACAGATACCGGGGGTTCTGAATGCCTCTCGC
>JALHSV010000659.1 GCA_022865525.1 Thermodesulfovibrionales bacterium | reverse complement strand
GGCGATGTGTAACCATCGGTACACTGCAACGCAGTATGCGCTCCTGTCGTCTCTGGCAGCACTGGGGCGCATTTTCATATCTCCCACATCCGGTTTTCTGGTGGAATCAATAGGCTGGGCTCATTTCTTTCTTGTAACCTTTCTTGTCGCATTGCCTGGATTGCTGCTCCTGTGGTGGCTCCGGGACGTAATTTCAGAGATGAAAACCGAGGTTGAATGATTGCCTAATTGTGCTTCTTCGGCCTGGAAATAATGATCCCCGGCTTGCTTGCGATATACCCTCTGAAATCCTGATCAATCACTCTTCTGTATTCATGCTGAGATGAGGCATGCCTGAAGTACATAGTATCTTCATGCCTGACGATGAAGCCTGCGTGAGAAACATCCAGACCCTGCACATGAGAAAATATCCCGATGTAATCACCAGTCCTCAGTTGAGTGATAATCTCGATATCGATTGTCTCAGAAGGAATATAGCTGATTGCCCGAACGACAGGCTGAATGCCCGGCAGAAAACGGGTTCCGTCTTCTTTCTCATTCAGTTTTTTCCGAATACTGAGTGTCCTTTTGCCGCCGATTCTCTCCGTGACATCATCGATGACGTCCGCATTGAATTCCTTCCAATCGGTAAAAAAATGGTTTCGTGCATAAAAATCAACAACCCCTGATTTGTACCTCACTTTTTTCACATTCGCTGTGAACTCAGGGAAAGAAGCCGAAAGGCGCATAGCTTCGATGTACTCAATAAATGTCATACAATCAACCTGTTGGAGATTTATAACAAAAATCTCCGGTGTATTCTTATCGCCTGTGAGGGTCGATTCGGCATAACCGGTAGCGAGGAAGTGACCAGAGAGAACCTGTATGCGTTCACCGGGATCCCCGATATCCAGAGATTCAGTCAACATATGTTCCATTTCCTCATGGGTATGATCCCCAAGGTTAATTTGTTCCTGATTCATGATTCCTTTATAATAAATCGAATACTGTCTGAAATGAAAATTACTGATATTCATACCCATGGGATTGGTGGTTATGACACAAGGACAACCACCGAAGAGCATATTCTCAAAATAGCTGAAATCCAGGGTTCCTATGGAGTCTCAGACATCCTCCTCACCATATATCCATCTTCCATTCAGGGAATGCGGGAACATATGGAGACTGTCAGGAAGGCGATGGAAATACAGCAGTCATCAGTCCAAAGTCATCCTTCGGGATTGAAAATTCAGGATACCTCCCAAAAGAGCACTTCCGTTGGGCCGTATCCTGATGACTGTCGACCGGCGACTATTTCAGGCATTCACCTTGAAGGTCCATTCCTGAATCCGTTACAGTGCGGCTCACTTAATGCTGAAACCTGTATCGAACCAACAGAATATGCGTTCAAAGAACTGACCGAAGAATTTGAAGATATCATCAAAATCATCACGATTGCGCCTGAAATACACGGTGCTCTCCGGCTGGTGAAAAAAATATCAGATATGGGCGTTCTCGTCAGCATGGGTCATTCTGATGCTACCTATGCAGAGGCAGAGGAAGGCTTCCGTGCAGGTGC
>JALHSV010000658.1 GCA_022865525.1 Thermodesulfovibrionales bacterium | reverse complement strand
AGCGCCTTTCATTATAGTAATTACGCTCCTGTGGTAGAAACAGATGAACGGGATACCTTTATTCATCCCCCTGTTCCTGAAAACTGGGGCAAGTCAGGCGCCGCTATAAAGAACCAGGTGGACTATCACATTGAAAGCCAGCAGGAATGCAGTGCGGTAGGGGCAAGCGTGCCTTGTGATATCAGGTACTATCCGCTCCTGTATCCATTCCGCGGAAGAAATCTCTGGGGACCGGCGGGATTCATTATGGATAATCCAAAGTATCCCGAAGACGCGAATTGTTCATGGGAATCATTGAGAGATTGATTTTAAAAGGTGGTATAATCACGAGCAAACTTTAAAGCCCTTGGAGTAAAATAGATACCGGCAACGCCATGATAAGCCCGGTATTGGTAGAGCACCTCATAACCTATGGTCCTGCAGTAATTTCAGGGATCATTCTTATTCTCTGTTTCCCCAAACCGGACTTGTTCCTTATGTCTTGGATCGCGCTTGTTCCCTTTCTCCTTTCACTATACAACAAAGGCCCTAAGCAGGCATTCAAGGCAGGCATCTTTTTTGGCCTAACCTATTTTTTCGGGACCCTTTACTGGATATACCATTCCATAAACCATTACGGCGGCGTTTCCTTTGTTACGAGTATTGCAATCGTTATCCTTCTCTGCCTTTACCTCAGTCTTTACCCCGGAATCTTTGCATTCTTGTTCTCATTGACCATCCGGAACACGAAACTCCCGGCACTGCTGATTGCACCCGCATTCTGGGTAGTGCTTGAGTTTCTCCGCACGTATGTCTTTACGGGATTTCCCTGGTCAAGTATCGGTTATTCACAATATCAGTTCCTTACAATAATCCAGATAGCCGACATAACAGGGATTTACGGCGTTTCATTTCTCATCGTTGCAGTCAACGGCGCCCTATCAGACGTGTTCCTGCTGAAACAGCGCACGAAGGACATGCCTCTTTTCCCGTTATCATATACGCTTGTTGGTTTGGCCGTTCTTATCGTACTTGTCGGCACAACCATCTTATACGGCCAGATGAGACTCCGGGAGCAAAGAGCGGGCAACCTTGTAAGAGCAAGCATCATTCAGGGAAACATCGAGCAGGACAGGAAGTGGGAACCGCTGTACCAGGATGCTGTTTTGGCAACTTACAAAGACCTGTCCCTGAAGGCTGCTGACTCTTCACCGTCGATCATCATATGGCCGGAGACCGCGGTGCCTTTCTTTTTTATGGCAGACGCGTCTTATTCGAAAAAGCTTGTTGAATTTCAGAACCATCTGAACAGTCATCTCCTTTTCGGGAGTGTCATGGTCAAGGGAAAGAAAGGCAACAGATACCTGCTTGCAAACAGTGCCGTGTTGCTCGATGAAGCTGGAAAGGTAACCTATACCTATGATAAAATACATCTGGTTCCTTTTGGAGAATATGTTCCCCTGCAAAAAATCCTCTTTTTTATCAACAAGCTTGTTGTAGGAATAGGAGATTATGTTCACGGGAACCACCATCTCCGGGCTGAAACTCCGTTCGGAGCTTTTGCACCGTTGATATGCTATGAAATCATTTTCCCCGGACTGGTAAGGAAATTTTATTCGAACGGCGGGGATTATATGGTGAATATTACGAATGATGCCTGGTTCGGAAAGACAAGCGGGCCTTATCAGCACTTCAGCATGGCTGTTTTCCGTGCAGTGGAAAACCGGAAACCGGTTATAAGGGCTGCTAATACGGGAATATCCGGATTTATTGACAGTAACGGAAGAATTATCGCTCAGACAGGTCTTTTTCAGAAGGCTATATTGACTGAGGATATAAGAACAGATTCAACGGTGAGCTTTTATGCAAAATACGGAGACCTGTTCTCCTATATTTGGATCGTATTTTCTGTGATTTTGCTGGCAAACCTGGTCAGCAGAGTAAAAAACATTTAAGGAGGGATCATGCTTTTACAGAACGAGCTTAAGGAAGAGTTATTAAACCTCAGGGACAAAATCGAATTCCTCAGAGGTTATCTTTGATATACCCAGCCTGAAGGAAGAAACTGAAAAAATCCAGAAAAACCTTACATTGGAGGAGGTCTGGTCATCACCCCTGATAACCAAAGACCTCCTGAAAAGAAAATCGAAACTTGAGGACATTGTCTCACATTTCGATGCATTATCCGGTAAACTCGTTTATCTCGAAGAATCTATAGGGATCCTCGAGGAAGAGAGTGGTGAGCTTTTTCTTCACGACCTTTGGAAGGAAATAGGTGACGTGAAGGAGGAACTGGCATCCCTTGAGATTGAGCATCTCCTTTCCGGCGAGATGGATAAGAATAATGCCATTTTGACAATCCATCCCGGGGCAGGCGGAACAGAAAGCCAGGACTGGGCGCAGATGCTGATGAGGATGTATCTCCGGTGGGCTGAACGGCATAAATTTGGCATGCAGATTATCGAATTGCAGATGGGGGATGAGGCTGGAATAAAAAGTGCTACGATAACCATAACCGGCCCATATGCATACGGTTATTTGAAATCCGAGGCAGGGGTACACAGACTTGTCAGGATATCCCCGTTCGATGCAGGGAAAAGAAGGCATACATCTTTTGCCGCTGTTCTTGTGTTTCCGGAAGTGGAAGAAGATATTGATGTCGAACTCAAAGACGATGATATCAAGTTGGATACATTCAGGGCTTCAGGGGCAGGCGGACAACATGTCAACAAGACATCATCTGCCGTCAGACTTACTCATATACCAACAGGCATCATTGTCAGTTGCCAGAACGAACGTTCCCAGCACAAGAACAGGGCGATTGCCATGAAGGTTCTGAAAGCCCGTTTGTACGACCTCAGGCAGAAGGAACAGGATAAAAGAATAGAAGAGTTTGTTGCTGATAAAAAAGGGATTGCATGGGGAAGTCAGATACGTTCCTATATCCTTCAGCCTTACCGTATTATCAAAGATCACAGGACTAATGTTGAAACAGGAAATGTTGATGCAGTGCTTGATGGTAATATAGATGTTTTTATTAAATCAAATTTAAAAATAAAGTAAACCTATTGTCGTTATCCGGTTTCGAGCTTATGTCATAATGTCATTCTGAGGCTCCAGCCGAAGAATCTCAGTTTCATAATATGCTGATTACATGAGATTTTTCATAGAGTATTTCCTGAGCTGAACGACGAGACCCTTCGTTTTCCTCAGGGTGACGGATTAGAGATGATAAGTCTCTTCTCTACTATTACTATATATATAAGTAAAGTAGTAATTGTAGTAGGGTATGTTCATATGTTGAAAAACAGGGTTCGGCAAGGAAATAAAACCATTTTTTCTGTTCATAAAAGGTCTCATAAGAGTATCCATTTTTT
>JALHSV010000657.1 GCA_022865525.1 Thermodesulfovibrionales bacterium | reverse complement strand
GCTCTCTGCTTCACTTGAAGGTTTCCCCCCGGTTCTTCTCCAGCTTATCTCGACCGGTGAAAGGAGCGGACAGCTTGTCGGGATACTGAAGAATGCTGCAGACTCATACGAAGAGGAATTTTCACGGCGGGTGCAGCAAACACTGGCTTTTCTGGAGCCGGCAATGATTCTTATCATGGGGTTTATTGTCGGACTGATCGTTCTTGCAGTTCTTTTGCCGATATTCCAGTTGAATCAGTTGATCAAATGAGGAGGTTTAGATGAATAATAACAAAGGGTTTACGTTGCTTGAAATCATCGTGGTTGTTTTTATCCTGAGTCTTCTGGCGGCTATCGTAGCCCCGAAGATAATTGGAAGAACAGACGATGCGCGTATCGCGGAAGGCAAGGTACAGATAAAAAACTTTGAAACTGCCCTCAAGCTTTTTAAACTTGACAATGCTTTCTACCCAAGCACAGAACAGGGGCTTTCGGCACTCATTGAAAAACCCACTACAGGACAGGTGCCGGAGAAATACAGGGAAGGCGGATATCTTGAGCAGAGGAAAATACCGGCCGACCCATGGGGTAATCCGTATATCTATATATCACCAGGCGTATATGGTGACTTTGATTTGATAAGTTATGGCGCTGACGGAAAGGAAGGCGGAGAAGGCAAAGACGCTGATATCAAGAACTGGGATATCCAATAAGAAAATGAAAGTAAATCGCAAGGGCTTTACCCTCCTTGAGTTGATTGTTGCATTGTTTCTTATTTCATTGATTACGGCAGTAGTATTGCCGTCATTCGCCGGTTTTGGTGAACGCAAACTCAAGTCCGAAGCACGTGAGGTTGCCTCGATTCTGAGATTCGTGCACGATAGTGCAATCTCAAGAAAGGAAACATATTGGGTAAAATTCGACCTTGATGGAAATGTAGTCATATGGAAAGGTCCTGAAGGGGAAAAGACGAAAAAGTTCGACAATTTAATTAGCATAACGACACAGTCGACAGGAACGGTCTCCAGAGGAGAGGTGATAATTCTCATCGAGCCTCTTGGACTCAGGGGAAACATCTCTGTACATATGGGTACTGGAGATGAAAATATGACAATCACCTTCAACCACTTAAGTGGAAAAGTGAAGATAAAAAATGAAGGTTGAAGGTTGAAGGTTGAAGGAAGCATTAAGGAATAAGAATTTTATTTACATCCCTCATAATTCTTCCTTCATAATTCGAAGGAATTGCGGTTTTACCCTTCTTGAGGTCCTTATTGCCCTTGCTATTATTGGGGCTCTCCTTGTAACCCTTATCTCTACGCTGAACTATCACCTAAGTCTGGTTGCAAGACAGGAAACAATAACAGTCGCAACACTTCTTGCAAAAAATAAAATGGCTGCTCTATCAAAAAGTCCTGAGGAAAACAAAGGTTTCTTCGATTCACCATATGACAGGTATTCGTATGAGACATTTGTGAAAGACTCCCCATATGGAGGAATTGCCGAGATCGTTGTTGTTGTGAGATCAGGGAATGATGAGGTAACGTTGAATGAGCTTATTGTTAAGTAAGGATAAGCATCATTTTCTCTGCCATCATCATAAGAATTATTCTGTCATTCCCGCTTGTCGGGAATCCTCTGCCAGAAAGAAAGATTCCGGCCAAGCCGGAATGACAAACCAGACACATCTCAGTTCTGGTGATCGTCTGATCAATAAACAAGGGTTTACTCTTATCGAAGTTCTTGTCTCTGTCGCAATCCTGTCAGTTGTGCTTGCAGCGATTTACAGTACGTTTTTCTTGGCCCAGAGAGCGGTTGAAGGGATGGATGAATCTCTGGTAAAACTCCAGGAGGCCAGAAGGGCTTTGGATATCCTGAGATGTGAACTGGATTCTTCCTTTTTCAGAGAAGCAGATGCGAATACCCTCCTGCAGATAAAGGACCGGGATTCCTACGGGAAAAGCTCATCTGAACTGACTTTTACAACCTTTTCCGTCTTGCAGCCCGGTCTTTCAAAAGTTTCTTATTATATCGAAGAGCACGACGGCAGTTTGAATCTCTTCAAGAAAATAGAGGCTCCCCGGACACAAGAGAAAGCAGAAGGCACAGAGATTATCGAAAATCTGGATGCTTTCAGCATAGAGGCAAAATACCATGACCAGTGGGTCAAAACATGGGATACTGATCTGAATAAAAACACTCCTGAGGAAATAAGAATCAGCCTTGCTTTCAGACTAAAAGACAGAACCGTAACCCTCTCTGATATTGCAAAACCGAGGATCGATAAACCGATATGATACATTCCCTGAAGAATCAACATGGCATGGCATTGGTTGTGACCCTGTTGGCTGTTGTTCTTATTACTGCTTTGGTGGTTGAATTCTCATACGGAGTATATACCGGCACGAGCAATCTCTATAACTGGCGTGATTCACAGAGACTTTCACTCATGGCGATGTCGGGGGTGCATGTATCGGCCCGGTTTTTGTCAGAAAAGCTCAACAGTGAAACCTATTCATATCCGGGTTCCTTTGAATTCCCGGCAGAGAATCCCTTTGATGATTTTAAAGGAGTGCTGCTCATACGTATAGAGGATGAAAATGCGAAATTTAATGTAAATGCGGTAGTTTATCCAAACGGGAAAACGAAGAATGAAGCTGCCTATAATGCATTGAGAAGACTTCTCAAAATCCTTGGATTGGATGAGAGGATCGCAGACCGTCTGGTGGACTGGATTGATTTGGACAGCGTTTCTGAACTCACTGATTCGGAACGGGAAGCAAAAAACTTACCTCTTCACAGTGTTGATGAACTGCTTCTCATACCTGGACTGACGAAGAATGACTATACTACATTATTGCCGTATGTAACTGTCTATGGTGCCAGAGATAATCTTTCTATTAATATTAACGGAGCTGAAAAACCTGTTCTGAGGTGTCTTTCAGATAAAATTACTGATGAACTTGCGCAGAGGGTGATCGATTTCCGGAAGAACAATCCCTTTCAGGAGACAAGCGACCTTTCGAAAGTTGCGGGCTTCGAAAGGGATACGGGAATACCACCCGGTGTGGTTGTTGGGGTAAAAGGAGAAAATTTTTCTATAAAATCAGCAGCCGATTCCGGAGGTGTCAAACGGATTATCGAAACAGTCCTGAATGCCAAGAATGGGAAAATTGCATACTGGAAGGAATATTAATGAACCGAATTTGTTTATTTGATATTAAAGAGCAAGAATTAGGCAAATACACCGTTGAGGTTCAGGGAAACAACTACGAAATAAAGG
>JALHSV010000094.1 GCA_022865525.1 Thermodesulfovibrionales bacterium | reverse complement strand
GAAAGTCAAGGCACGTGACCCCTTGAATCCTCGAGCCCTCGAATCCTTTTTTATCGATACCCATTGCCATCTTGAGATGGATGCCTTTGACCCTGACAGGGAAGAGGTAATCAAGAGGGCTCATGATGCTGGTATCGGGGCGATTATTACCATTGGCTCTGACCTTGCCGGCAATAGAGGTGGTCTTGAACTCTCACAAAAAAATGACTTCATCTACGCATCTGTCGGCTTTCATCCCCATGATGCAAAGGATTTCACAAAAGACATATTTGATCAAATAAAGACATGGGCAAAAGACTGCAGCATTAAAAATACAAATCCCCCCTTACCCCCCTTTACTAAAGGGGGGAATACTGTGGGAGCCTTTCCTATAGAAGTGCAAGAAATAAGCGGGGGTAAGATCGTTGGCATTGGCGAGATCGGACTCGATTACCATTACGACCATTCTCCGCGTGAGATTCAGCGTGACGTATTTGTGAAACAACTTCAATTAGCGAAAGAACTGGATCTCCCCGTGATAATCCACAGCAGGGAAGCGAAGAGAGATACTCTTGAGATTGTCTCGGGGTCAGGAGTGAACAAAGGGGTCTTTCACTGTTTTTCCGGCGATATGGATATGGCAGAGCGGGCCATGGCATTGGGGTTTTGTATATCGATTGCAGGCCCTGTGACGTTCAAAAATGCGAAAAAGCTGCAGGAGATTACTGCTGCAATTCCGGACGATTTCCTGCTTATCGAAACAGATGCCCCTTATCTCACGCCTGAGCCTTTCAGGGGCAGGAGAAACGAGCCGGCCTATCTTATCCATACCGCACAGGCAATTGCAGAATTAAGGGGCGTCAGCCTCGAAGACATATCGCGGATTACGACGCTCAATGCAATACGTCTGTTCAGAATTGGGGAGATGCCGGGCAAGGGAGAAATCGCCTATAAGATACGGGACAATCTCTATCTGAACATCACAAACCGGTGCACAAACCGGTGTTCATTCTGTATCCGGTTCCACTCCGATTATGTGAAAGGCCATAACCTGAGGCTAATGGATGAACCGACAGAGGAAGAAGTGAAACAAGCAATCGGTGATCCAGCACAATACCAGGAAATTGTTTTCTGCGGTTACGGGGAGCCGTTGCTCAGACTTGATCTCGTAAAAAATGTCGCACAATGGATTAAGCAGCATAACGGAAAAGTCAGGATCAATACAAACGGTCACGGCAATCTTATATACGGAAGAAATATACTCCCCGAGTTACAGGGTATTGTCGACAGCATCTCCATCAGTCTTGATGCGCAGGACAAGATAATATACGATAAAATCTGCAAACCAACCTTTGAGAACGCTTATGAAGGGGTCATCTCTTTCATCAGGGAGGCACAGAAGTTTATCCCTCATGTACAGGTGACTGCTGTAACCCTCCCCGGAGTTGATATCGAGGAATGCAGGAGAGTTGCCGTGGAATTAGGTGTACAGCTCAGGGTGAGAAAGCTTGATGCTGTGGGGTGATCAGTCAAAATGTGATAAAATCTCCAATCACAATCCCATATTTATCACAAAATCCAGCGTTGACTTCAACAACATACTTTGAATTCCTTTTCGAT
>JALHSV010000656.1 GCA_022865525.1 Thermodesulfovibrionales bacterium | reverse complement strand
TCAAGATGAGGCCTCTATGGAGAATAGAGGCACCTCTCAGCCGAGCACATAAGACTATTGTTCCATTCCTCGTACATCCTTTAACGAATGACAAGAGGGCTCTGCGGGGTGAAGAACAATTATTGAAGAGGTGAATGGTTTTCTGGGTAATAATTTCCGAAAGAATGAAACAGAGTTTGTCTTTCTTACCAACATGAGAACTCCTGTGAGAAAGTTCGAATTGGATAACTACACAAATGGTAAGTGAGCAACGGGTCATTCAGTCAGTAGCGGCCGATTATTATTGTCTTAGCCGAAAATTTAGCTGTTTATGTAAAGACTTTATTGTCTAAGTAAAGACTTTATTGTTCGCGGATCCCTATTTATTCTATTTATTTACCCACCTATTTATTTACTATGAAACAGTGGAAACCTTTTAATAGTTACGGGTATACTTCATTTTTACGGCTATACTGACAGCAAAGGGGTAGTACATCTGCACTAACAGGTTATGACAAAAAATATCTATACCTTTAACATGCCGGGTGAAGAGCGTATCTTCTTTAATTATTTTCACGGGATTACATTCGCATTCCTGCTGTTGTTTAGCTTACTCGGGTTTTTCATAACGAAGTTATCAACGGTGGATGCCATCTTCCATGCGCTTGTTTTTGTCCTGCCGTTCTATGGCGTGATTCTGATGTTTAAAAAGCGGTTTGCCAACGAGGTGACGCTTGATTTTGATGTTCGTAAGATTCGCTTTGTATTCCGGGATGAGAGGGGCACGATTGAAAAAGAGTTTCTGGAAATCAAGAAAGTCAATTTTGGGTTTTATCTCACTTTTGTAATGAAAGATGCCAGAATAATGGTCAAACGACCGGATAATAAAAAGGAAATATTCCAGTTGCTAAAATCCGTTTTTACGGTTGACTGTGGTATTTTTTCAATAAACTAAGATCGACAGTTAGGATTAAGAGCTTGACTTCTTTAAACCAGACCTGAACTGGGTTGTAGTAATCCGGCTGTGGCCCGGTAGATCCTGAATTGGTACGAGATCGGCATCTGCATTTAATAACGTGAGGCGGATGGGGGGCAGGTATTTATTCTTGCAGACACCCCTATGTTATTTCTTCTTTATAACAATTTCAAAGTATACTCTGCAGCATCATCGCCATTATAGATCATTTTTTTTTGCTTCTGTGAGGAGCAATGCACAAGGAAAGAGCAGGTGTGTCATGACATGATATTGATCCACATTCCTGCTAAAACATTTCTTGGCAAGAAGTAACCGCTGACTATTTCGTTTTTGGATACAACTCTTTTTCCAAAATCTCTTGCTTCTCCACAGCATCTTCAACAGAAAGATAGGCAACTTTCCTGGACGGATTGTGGGGACGTTGATGAATTAGTCAACTTGTCACTTCACCATGAAGAAAAAAGGAAAGCACTCCGCCTTCCATTCCCAATTACGGAGAGGGAAATAGTCACTCTGGCTTGAATCTTTGAATAGAGACGATTTTTTTAGAAATGAAAATAGAAGAGCAGAGAATATTAAAAGAAGGATTTTCAGGAAGAGAGTATCAGAGAAATGAAAATAGGGACAGCGAGTCTGTCTAAAAACGTATTTTTTAGACAGACTCCACAGCGCATAATTTTCTTAATCTTGAAAAAGGATTCCGGCCAAGCCGGAATGACATAACCCGGAATGACGTGGCAAGGATAACAGAAGTCAGAAGAATCTAAGCACTGATAGATGTTGGGATTGAGAGCCGAAAATTACAAATTATTGAATTCTTCAACAGTAAGCCCTGCCTATCTGATCAATTTTTATGCGGGTTCAATTTTGCGGCAGAGACATCAGTAAACAACATTTAGACGGGAACCTCTATCTGATAAACAGTCGAATCCTTGGTTTCCTCTTCTACCATACGGAGGTATGTTTTAACGGCATCCTTAATATTTTCAATAGCCTCGTCAAAGGTATCTCCCTGGCTGTGGCATCCAGGAAGAGCAGGACCGGGACACATTTGTAAAGGAGGTCAAG
>JALHSV010000655.1 GCA_022865525.1 Thermodesulfovibrionales bacterium | reverse complement strand
CATCGCAACGGAGCTCCCCGAGAAAGTTAACAGCGTGACATGGATATGGAAAGGACGTGATACCCTGGCAATCGGGAATATAACCGGGGCGATGGTTTTTCAATCCACGTTCCCGGTTTCGGTCGGATTATTATTTACGGACTGGAGGCTGACCGGCATGGCCTTTTTTTCTGCCGTCATCGCACTTCTGTCGACGTTCATTGTGCTGATTGAACTGACAGTGAGAAAGCGCCTCTCACCATATACCCTGCTCTTCGGTGGCGGATTATATCTTATCTATGTAATTGTATTGATAGTGGGAAACAACTAAAGACAGGATTCAAGGATTCAAGGGTCCAAGTGAAAAAAGAGATACGAAATAAGATATTGAAAATACGAGATCAGATACCTTTAGATATAAGAGCTCAAAAAGACTTGCATATCAGGGGAACCCTCATCTCCCTGCCCGAATTCAATGTCGCAAAAATCGTGCTTTTCTATGCCTCGTTCAGATCTGAAGTCGCAACCCTCAGTCTGATCCGGGAATCGCTTGCAATGGGGAAAAAAGTGGTGCTTCCAAAAGTGGATAGAGCAAACCATGTGCTTACCCTGTATGAGATAAAAAACATGAATGAACTATCTCCGGGATATATGGGCATACCCGAACCGGACCTTCCTGATGAACGATGTGCAGTCATTGAGGATATCGATCTTGCCATAATTCCAGGCGCAGGATTTGATCTCTCAGGCAACCGCCTTGGATACGGAGTTGGATATTATGACGGTTTGCTGTCTCAGAGAACCAAGAACATACAGATCATTGCCCTCGCATACGATGAGCAGCTTGTGGATTCAATCCCCGCAGAGAAGCATGATGTTAGGGTTAATCTGATTGTCACTGATAAGAGGGTAATACGCATTCCGTGAAGAGTCAGTATCCGTAGCACTTGAATCCTTGGACCCTCGAATCCTTTCCGCCTCGGGCGGATTCGCTGAGGCGAAGAACCCTATCTTTCTTTGACAGACAAGAATACCCCGTGATACAATCCCATTAAGATTATGGATGTAAAGAAAATCGAGAAAGGCGTACGGCTGATTCTGGAGGGAATTGGCGAAGATCCCGAGAGGGCAGGGCTCAAAGAGACTCCTGAGAGGGTTGCCCGGATGTATCAGGAGATATTCTCAGGTATCGAGACCCCTACCGAGGAACTGCTGAAGTCAATCGAAGGAGAAAGCCATGATGAAATGGTACTTCTCAAGGATATCCCTTTCTATTCCGTATGCGAGCATCATCTTATTCCCTTCATAGGCAAAGCGCATGTCGCCTATATCCCGTCAGGCGGCAAGATTGTTGGCCTGAGTGAATTGGTAAAAGCGGTTGATGTCCTTGCCAAAAGACTACAGGTTCAAGAAAGGCTGACGACACAGCTTGTTGATATGATTATGCATAGGCTGAAACCAAAAGGTGCCATGGTTATTATTGACGCTGAACATCTGTGCATCAGTATGAGAGGCATGAAGAAACCGGGTACAAGAACCGTCACCTCAGCTGTCCGGGGGATATTCAGAACGAAGCAGTCAACACGGGATGAATTACTTGAGCTAATAAAAAAATAGATTAGTAATAATAAGTTGGGTATCTATTGCTAAAGTAAAACATGATGCTAAATTCTATACGTTAATTACGTTAATAATGAGAAATATTATAGCCTACAGTCTCTGTGGCAGGACTATAATTCTGTCATTCCGGCTTGGCCGGAATCTTTCTGGAAGCGAAGACAGATTCTGGACAAGCCAGAATGACAGACTAAGGATCTTAACCAAGTTTTAAGATCTTTGGGTCTTTATCGTATTTATGTTGTCCCTTCAGAAAGGAGGAAAGATGGCTATAATTATCAAGGGTTCGGAAATCGCCAAACAAATTAAACAAGAACTTAAGGATGAAGTAAGTAACCTATTGAAAAATAATAATATAATACCTGGACTTGCTACAATCCTTGTTGGCGAAGACGAGGCGTCAAAAGTGTATGTCGGAGCAAAGGAAAAAGCATGCAAGGAGCTTGGCATTTATTCTGAACGCATTAACCTGCCCGCAGATACGAACGAATCGGATTTACTGGCTCTGATAGAAAAATTAAACAGGGATTCAAAGATTCATGGCATCCTGGTTCAGCTTCCTCTCCCGAAACATATCCACGAGACAAAAGTTCTGTATGCCATAGATCCGCAAAAAGATGTGGATGCGTT
>JALHSV010000654.1 GCA_022865525.1 Thermodesulfovibrionales bacterium | reverse complement strand
GGCCGGTTTTGCCTTGAGTTGATTTTTAATTTCCTGGATATCTTTCTGGATTGCCTGCTGCCCTTCCTTCAGGGCCTTGACGTCTTCCTTGACAGCGTTCAGTTCTTTGCTGCTTTGAGTAAATCCGGTTTGGGCACTGAGGAGAAAGAGCATGATGAGAGTTGTGAAAACGAAAAATTTCTTCATATCTAATCCTTTCCTGAAATTTATTTTATTCAATATCTTATATAAAAATATAGCAAAAATAAAGACGAAAAATGAAAGGTAAAAGCCGTTCAGAATACTGCCCCTACATTTGGGTCTGAAAGTGATATACTGTAAATTAGGAAAAACAGGTTATGATTGAAAACGTCAAAATAGAATTCCTGCAGAATATTCAACTCTTTTCGTCTCTCACCGATATTGAATTGCAGCAGATCGCCGGTAAAATACGGATAGAAGAATTCCGTAAAAATGAAATCGTTCTGCGCGAAGAAGATACTAACGAATATATGTACATCATTTTAGACGGACAGGTAAAAGTCACCCAGGCAACAGAAGATGGCAAAGAGATACTCCTTGCCATCCATAAAACCCATGAATTTTTTGGCGAGGTATCTCTGATTGACGGCAAGACTTCTCCTGCAACGGTACAGGCTTCTGAAGATTCGTTTATTGCATTTATTGCGAAAAAAGATTTCTATGCGCTGCTTATCTCACAAAGCAAAGTACTCGAAAAATTGTTGCAGATATTGTGCTCACGCCTCCGTGATTCCTGGAGAAGAATATACCTCCTGAATTTCAAACACGCCTCTGACAGGGTCAAAACCTTATTTCTCTCTCTTTCTTTTGAAAACGGCAGCAAGACGCCTGAGGGCATAGTGCTGAACCTTAAACTTACCCATCAGGAAATCGCTGACATGACTGGATTGACACGTGAGTCGGTAACTCGGGTGCTTGACAAATTGCAGAAAGAGGGAGCGATAACTGTTCTTAAAAACAGACGGATATGCCTGAGTCACAAATTCGTGAAGAATGTTTAAAGAAAGGGTCCAAGGATTCGAGGGTCCAAGGGTTCAAGTGAACGCTTAAGGCCTGTAAGCAAAGAAAAGGTTCAAGGGTTCGAGGGAGGCGATCAGAGAAAAAGTAAAAAAGCCCAGAGAAGACATCCTGAGGTTGCGAGAAATTTTTCAAACCGGCTCAGGCGGTTACTCCTGATAATGAAATAAATGCTGAGGGGAGAGGTGAGAAAGCATGCCGTGAAATAGACCCATTTGGGAATGGGCGCTTTTTTTGCGGGTTTATGATAATAGCCGCTGCAGACCGGGCATTCAATCTCCCCGTCAAGACGCTGGCCGCATTGGGCACATCGTGAAATACCAAGCGCTTCATCGAGTTCATCCTGGTCCATGGTGAATATTATACATAGGATCCTCGGACCATTTTTTTAAACTATGCGTATTCTTTTAGTTGAAGACGAAAAAAATGTAGCGGCCTTCATTAAGAAAGGGCTTGTGGAAGAGGCCTATACGGTTGATGTTGCCGAAGATGGTCCTGAAGGTTTGCTGATGGCAACAACTGCTGATTTCGACCTTATTATCCTTGACGTCATGCTCCCGGGATTGAACGGTATAGAGGTGTGTAAAACTCTCCGGGGCAAGGGCATCAACAAACCGATCCTGATGCTCACTGCAGTTGACTCAGTAGAAAGAAAGGTTGAAGGACTCGAAAGCGGCGCTGATGACTATCTTGTCAAACCGTTTGCTTTCTCTGAGCTGCTTGCAAGAATAAAGGCACTGCTGAGAAGGACAACGGATATAGTCAGTGAACTCTCATTGGATGATTTGAGGGTCGATCTCCTGGCCCGGCGTGTCTATAGGGGGAAAAGGGAGATTATCCTCACGCAAAAGGAATTTTCCCTGCTCGAATATTTGCTTAGGAATAAAGGCAGGGTCTTGTCAAGGACACAGATAATCGAGAATGTGTGGGGATATGATTTTTCACCGGGCACGAATATTGTCGATGTCCATATAAAGTCCCTGCGTGAAAAGGTGAACAAAGGCTTTGAGAGGCAATTGATCCATACAGTCCGGGGAACCGGCTATATTATGAAGGGTGACGATGATCTTTAAAACCTTCAGAGGACGATTTGTTTTTGTATCTTCGGCGGTGGTAGCATTGCTGATTATTGTATTTGCATCATTCATCTATTTCTCATACAGCAAAGCGCTTATGGATGCAATTGACGGGGCCCTCCTTGAAGTCGCCAGGAAAAGTTCGGCCGGTGAGGCCGCCACTGATCCGAATATCAGCGTAGAGCTTCTCAAAATAGTCAACAATGAGTTTTATCAGGTTATCACCCGTCAAGGAAAGGTGACAATCGCATATCTGGAAAGCAATTATCCATGGCCTGTTAACAGGAAGTTAATCGATAGTGCCCTGAAGGGTTTACCTCAGTTTGAGACGATGAATTATAAATCTGAGAATTACCGTATACTCTATTACCCCGTTGATGCCGATACAGTTCTCCGTGCAAGAAAGTCTCAGGAAAGTTTCGATAGGGCAGTGACAGAACTAAAAAGGCTCTT
>JALHSV010000653.1 GCA_022865525.1 Thermodesulfovibrionales bacterium | reverse complement strand
GTAGAAGGGTCATTAGTGATGAGTCCGGATCTCCAGGAGTCTGAAAAATGCGATATCAAGCTCGTCGAATGTATAGACCCGTTCCCGCCAAAAAAACCTTTACAAAACAGGCAAACATACGGTAATTTAATGGACAATGATAACTTCTTTAGAACGGTTCGGATATCCCATCGAGTATTTCTTTCTTCCGATTTAAATAAACACAACGGTTTGTCTTAGGAAGTCCCTACCACGGATGAAGCCTATGGCCGTGGGAAAAGCCTTCCGGCCATCTTGGAAAATACGAAAAACAGGCGATGCTATTATTAGCCAGCTTGGAATAAGGAGAAAAGAGAAAATGGTTCACAACGTAGCTATCGAGACACGTACAAACAAAATGAGTCTGGAAACCGGCATGATGGCCCGGCAGGCCGATGGTTCAGTAGTTGCTCAATGCGGCGATACGATTGTCCTTTCCACCGCAGTTGCGGCAAAAACACCCAGGAAAGGCATCGACTTTTTTCCGTTAACCATAGATTATCGGGAAAAGGCGTATTCCGCAGGAAAAATACCGGGAGGGTTCTTTAAGAGAGAGGGTCAACCCACGGGAAAAGAGGTACTTACCTCCAGACTTATCGACAGGCCCATACGGCCGCTTTTCCCGAAAGGATTCAGTTGCGAAACGCAGGGGATTGTCAATGTGCTCTCCTTCGGCGATGAAAACATTGCCGACGTCCTCGGGATTATATGCATGTCGGCGGCGCTCCACATCTCGGATATCCCTTTTGACGGCCCGGTCGGAGCAGTGAGAATCGGGAGAATAGCGGGCTCATTTGTTATAAATCCTGACCTCAGAGAGTTGGAAGAATGCGATATCAATCTTATCGTCGCCGGGACAGAGGAGGCTGTGGTTATGGTCGAGGGAAGCGCTCAGGAAATGAGCGAAGCGGACCTCCTTGAGGCTATAGATCTTGCCCATCAGGAGATAAGAAAGCTCTGTGCCCTCCAGAACGAACTCAGGGAGAAAGCCGGCAAGACCAAGAGAATTGTGGAAGAGCCGGTTATTGACGATGCGTTGAGCACGACCGTGAAGGAAATGTCCCTGAATGAGATAGAGAAAGCGATAATCATCCCCGACAAGCTCCGGAGGCAGGCAGCGCTTGATGAAATACTGATTTCAATTGTCGACAAATTGAATACAGGAGAAGATGATATCTCCAGGGATATCGCGTCTGTTTTTAATGAGATAGAAAAGAAGCTTGTGAGGAATATGATCCTCAATGAAAAAATCAGGACTGACGGAAGGGCCGCCGACCGGATAAGGGATATCAGCGCTGAGGTGGGCGTCCTGCCCAGAACCCATGGGTCTGCCCTGTTCGTCAGGGGTGAAACGCAGTGTCTGGTGGTTGTGACCCTCGGCACCTCCGTGGATGAGCAGAGGATCGATGCGCTGGAAGGTGAAACCTTCAAGTCTTTCATGCTCCACTACAACTTCCCTCCTTTCAGCGTTGGAGAAGTTAAGTTCCTCAGAGCGCCGGGCCGAAGGGAGATAGGCCACGGCATTCTTGCCGAGAGATCGCTACAACCGGTAATGCCTTCAAAAGAGGAATTCCCCTATACGGTGAGGATCGTCTCGGATGTCCTCGAATCTAACGGCTCTTCTTCAATGGCAACGGTGTGCGGAGGCACCCTGGCGCTGATGGATGCAGGAGTCCCGATCAAGGCGCCGGTAGCTGGCATTGCGATGGGACTGATAAAAGAAGGGGACCGCGTAGCGATACTTACGGATATCCTCGGCCTTGAAGACCATCTCGGTGATATGGATTTCAAGGTGACCGGGACCGCTGCGGGCATCTGCGCCTTCCAGATGGACACCAAGATAGCGGGGATATCCCGCGAAATTATGGAGAGGGCGCTCGAACAGGCCAGACAGGGGAGACTCTTTATCCTCGACAAGATGAGAGAGACTCTTGCTCAATCCCGTACCGAACTGTCGGTCTACGCTCCCCGGATATATACGATGCAGATAAATCGGGAAAAGATTCGCGACGTTATCGGCACAGGGGGTAAGGTTATACGGGGAATCACCGAACAGACAGGCGCAAAGATCGACATCGATGACACCGGACTGATACATATCGCCTCTGCCGATGGCCCTTCGGCCCAGAAGGCGATCGAGATTATCAAGAGTATTACCGCTGATGCCGAGCTTGACAGGGTCTATAAGGGTACGGTCAAAAAGATAATGGATTTCGGCGCATTTGTGGAAATTCTGCCGGGCAGGGAAGGGCTTCTGCATAT
This sequence comes from Thermodesulfovibrionales bacterium, assembly GCA_022865525.1. Classification (GTDB taxonomy): domain Bacteria; phylum Nitrospirota; class Thermodesulfovibrionia; order Thermodesulfovibrionales; family SM23-35; genus JALHSV01. The sequence continues at coordinate 1,375 of JALHSV010000653.1, read as the reverse complement.
TTCACAAATTGCAGAGGAAAGAATAGAAAAGGTTACTGACGTGCTGCAGGAGGGAGATGAAGTCGTCGTGAAGGTCATCGAGATAGACAAGATGGGCAAAATCAGGCTGAGCAGGAAAGAGGCCATGAGAGAAGACCGGTCCAATTAGGACAGCTCCAACAGGTATTGCAATTCATTCGCAGAAACATTCACTGCCGTGAACTATTTAAAAGAAATAGAAAAGAGAAGAACTTTTGCCATAATCAGCCATCCTGATGCGGGTAAAACAACCCTCACGGAGAAGCTGCTGCTCTTTGGAGGGGCGATTCAAGTTGCGGGAGCGGTAAAATCCAATAAATTAAAAAGGAGCACCGCCTCCGATTTCATGGAAATAGAAAAGCAGAGGGGCATTTCAGTAGCCACGTCAGTTATGGGATTCGATTATCGGGGCTTGCGTATCAATCTGCTGGATACCCCGGGACACAAGGATTTTGCAGAGGACACTTACCGCACACTTACCGCCGTGGACAGTGTCATCCTGGTAATAGACAGCGGCAAGGGCGTAGAGACACAGACCGAGAAACTTATGGAGGTCTGCCGTATGAGACAGACTCCGGTCATTGTTTTTATAAATAAGATGGACAGAGAAGGGAAAAACCCCTTTGAATTGGTTGACGAGCTCGAAGAGAAGCTGAATATTACCTTACGCCCCCTGAGCTGGCCCATAAGCATGGGCAGGTCCTTCAAGGGGATCTACAATCTTTATGACAGAAGTCTCTACCTTTTCAATCCCGGTGATATCAAACTGACCAATGACGGACTTGCAATAGACGATCTGAGTGATTCACTCATCGACAGGCACCTCGGAGAACACGCGTCGCAATTGCGTAACGATGTCGAATTAATAGAAGGGGTGTATGCGCTTTTTGACCGGAGGCAGTATCTCGATGGTAATGTGGCGCCCGTTTTTTTCGGAAGCGCACTTAACAACTTCGGGGTCAGGGAACTGCTTGATACCTTCGTAACGATAGCGCCGACACCGGGTCCCCGGACTGCCTCTTCCAGAACGGTTGCCCCTCACGAAAAAAACTTTAGCGGATTCGTGTTCAAGATACACGCCAACCTTGATCCGAAGCACAGGGACAGGATCGCCTTTTTAAGAGTATGTTCCGGCAAATTCGACCGGAACAAATTTTATCATCACGTGAGATTGGGAAAAGCTCTCAGGTTCAGAAGCCCGGCAAGCTTTATGGCCCAGGAGAAAACACTCATCGAAGATGCCTTCCCGGGAGATGTCATCGGGCTCTATGACACAGGCAATTTTAAGATCGGCGATACGCTGACAGAAGGCGAAACGATAATGTTTCAGGGTATTCCGAACTTCTCTCCAGAGTTC
>JALHSV010000652.1 GCA_022865525.1 Thermodesulfovibrionales bacterium | reverse complement strand
GTCCGTCAGGTGTTGATGCAATTTTTCTCGCGGGGATGCCGAGGGCTTCTTCTACGTCATGGAGAGTTATATTATCAAGGAATCTGTCTTCTCCATCGAGCACAACATCTGGCACAAGCACTATTTCATGTCCGTCTGTCCTGTCCAGGGCTGTTTTGATAACATCCCTCCCGGTGAGCAGACCTGCAACGGTTATGGACGAGCCAAAAAATCTGTTCTCGACCGGCAGTAGTTCGATGTGCACGTTTTCTCTCTCTGAGAATCTTTCAACAAACTTCTTCAGAAAAGGATAAAATGATATGCCGGTAAAGGTGAGAAATTTCTTTTTGCGTTGCAAGGTCCTGGGAATTTTGAGTTTTTTTGCCTGATTAAGAAACAGGGGAACCATCCCGACTCCGTTCTCAATCTGATGGCGTTCACCATATTCTCTGAGGGGTGGGAATGGCCTCTCTGCCTTCAGATAGAGTTCATCCGCACCATAGATAATGGGATTGCCATGACGTTTCACGTATTTCTTCTGAAACGATTCTATGATCTTCAGTGCTTCAAGTGCATCTTCCTTTTCGACAGGGCCGATATGCTGTTTCCTATGTATGGTTAAGCCAACCGGAACGACAGCGACAGACAGAAGGTAGGGATAAAACTTGTAAAGATCGCTGAGCGTCTGCCGAAGTTCTTTGCCGTCATTATATCCGGGGCAGAGTACAATCTGAACATTAAACCGCACCTTATTATCGCTCAGGAATTGCAATTCCTTCATGATATCAGGAGCTTTCGGATTCCCGAGCAATCTGTTCCGTACTGTTCTGTTTGTCGAATGCACGGAAATAAAGAGAGGGGTCAGTCTCTGTTCGATGATGCGTTTTTTGTCTTCTTTACTGAGATTAGAAAGCGTAATGTAGTTTCCATAGAGGAATGACATCCTGTAATCTTCGTCTTTTACATAGAGTGTTTTCCTGAGTCCCTGGGGAAGCTGTTTGACAAAACAGAAGATACAGTTATTCCTGCACGTCATGATCTTGAACGGTTTGAATTCAATGCCGAATACCACGCCTTCCTTTTTATTGATAAACAGGCTCATCTTCCGGCCGTCCCGCTTGTATTCGATCTGTATATCTTCGTCTGTGCTGTAATAGATGAAATCAATCGGGTCCCGCAACCGGTGGGCATTTACCGAGAGCAGGGTATCACCGGGATGAAGCCCTGCTTTGTCTGCAAGGCTGCCCGGTTGAATGGTATCTATCTGGAGGCCGCACTCAGCCTGCATGCGTAATCCTTAAACCCCTGTACATGTAATGAATTGCCGAGAGAATGCTGACCCCGGCAGTGATGATGAAAAAAGTGTTATGAATGTCCGGGAGAACAGGCAGATTGATATCGATAAGAATATAGGCGATCAGTAAACTTTCAAGCCATATCGTCGCCTTCCCAAGCATTGACGGTTCAACTCGCGAGGAGCCGGTGATAAAGTGGAGAACAAACCAGCCTGTGACGACGATGATATCCCTGCTGATAACCGTTATGGTAAGCCATTTCGGTATCCAGCCATAGACTGAAAAGATGACAAATGATGTAACGAGAAGAAATTTATCGGCTAACGGGTCAAGAAAGGTTCCCAGCAGGGTCTTCTGGTTTTTCAGGCGCGCGAAAAGACCATCGAATACATCGGTAAGTGCCGCGATTATAAACAGGAAGAGTGAATAATCGTAGCGGGTATAAATAATTGAAGTAATAAAGATTGGAATAATAACAATTCTGGTTATTGTCAATGTGTTGGGTATGTTCAATGCCCCCACGGTTACCTCCTTTATCAACGTCTTCCCCCGGACATTGTGCACTTCGTCAAGGAATATTTAAGGGCAGGGAATGAAACCGCAGGTTCAGTCCAAGCCGTTGATAACATGACTCCCGGGGAATACCCTCTCTGGTACTTTCTCCGATTTCGCGCTGTGCAAAGGACAACATTGTAGCACGCTGTCTGTTCATTATGCTGTGCAATGTTTTTGCATGGCAGTCTTCGACTGCGAAGTGGTGCTTTGCTAATGCCTTTCGGGCAGACACAAGATACTTCTCTGCACGGGTTCTGTCGCCCGTCAGGAAAGCAATTTCTCCCAGGCCGAGTCTGCAGTATATTATTCCTCTCGGATCCTTT
>JALHSV010000651.1 GCA_022865525.1 Thermodesulfovibrionales bacterium | reverse complement strand
TATCCGGTTGCGGGTACAACACCATGCAGGCGAATGAAGAGGCGGTAAAGGCTGCATGGGGCGATGTTGAATCAGCATATCAAAGGAGAAGTGACCTGGTCCCGAATCTGGTCGAAGTTGTGAAGGGATATGCAAAACATGAGCGGGAAACTCTGGAGGCAGTTACCGAGGCGAGAGCAAAAGTCGGAACGATACAGATGTCAAAGGATATCATCAATAATCCAAATGCATTTGCACAATTTCAGGAAGCACAGGCTGGGATGACCAGTGCACTTTCAAGGCTTCTTGTTGTTGTTGAACAATACCCCGACCTCAAGGCGAACCAGAACTTCCTTGACCTCCAGCATCAGCTCGAGGGCACTGAGAACAGGATCAATGTCGCACGTGCACGCTACAACAAAACTGTTGAAACGTTCAATACGTCGATCAGGATTTTCCCGAACAGCATGACCAACAGCCTGCTGCTCCATTTAAAACTCAAAGAACCGTTTAAGGCTGAGCCGGGAGCTGAGAAAGCCCCTCAGGTGAAGTTCTGATTTTAGGATTTTATATTGAGTAAACAGACAGGGCATACTATTTTCGCTCATTCTCGTCCGCCTCAGGCAGGCTGCGGATGTATCCTGTCTCTTGTATTTTGTATATTCTTCTTATCTTCGTCCGTTTTTGCCCTTGAAGTCCCTCAGCTTCAGGGGTATGTCAATGACTATGCCGGCATGATATCTCCTCAGACAAAAACAAAACTGGAAAATGAATTGAGGGCTTTTGAACAGACTGACTCAACGCAGGCCGTCATCCTGACCATTCCCTCTCTTGAAGGCGAAGTTCTGGAGGAATTCAGCATCAGGGTTGCAGACTCATGGAAGATCGGACAGAAAAATAAAGATAACGGTATCATTCTGCTTCTTGCACAACAGGACAGAAAAATAAGAATTGAAGTAGGGAAAGGTCTTGAAGGCAGACTGACTGACATGATGGCCGGAAGGATTATCGATCTTGTTCTGAAGCCGAGGTTTAAGCGGGGTGATTTTGACGGAGGGTTTATTGCGGGTGTTCATGCACTTATGGATGCCACGCGGGGTGAGTTTCAAGCAGATGAGAGAAAAAGCGTTCAGAAGCCTGAGAGAATATCACAGTTTCTGAGTTTTCTTGTGTTTGGGACAATCATGATATTGTTGCTCGGAAGCATGTCACGAGTAATGGGAGGCATATCAGGTGCTATAGGACTCCCCTTGCTTGCCAAAATGGTTTTTCCCGTTGGAATTATCCTGACCGTTATCCTTGCCATTGCCGGCCTCATCGCTGGTCTTTTCATTCCGTTCATCTTTTCTGCAGGAAGACACAGCAGAAGAGGAGGAGTATGGCCCGGGGGTGGTATGTCCTGGGGAGGCGGTGGCGCTTCAGGCGGTGGTGATTTTGGAGGCGGCTTTAGCGGAGGAGGAGGCGGATTTGGCGGCGGCGGTGCCTCAGGAGGCTGGTGAGGAAATACCATATGAAAGCAGATACATTTTTTTCTGAAGAAGAAAAACATCGAATCGAAGAAACAATAGATATCATTGAATCCCATACAATCGGTGAGGTTGCTGTTATGGTTGTTGATCGTAGCGATCAATATCGAGAGGCAGAAGTATTAGGAGGGCTATTCCTCGGAAGTCTTTTGGCTCTTATTGTCGCGCTTTCGTTGTTCCATGCTTCTATCTGGGCATATATCATATTCAGTTTCCTGTTCTTTTTCCCGTCGCGGTATCTTTTCCAACAATTCCCTGCCCTTCATGCTGGCTTCATAGGACTTAAGAGAAAAGAAATAACGGTGATGCAAAGGGCTGTAAGGGCCTTTTACGAAAAGGAGCTTTATAAGACAAAGAAAAATACGGGGGTTTTATTCTTCATTTCTTTATTTGAAAGGAAGGTGTGGGTTCTCGCCGATAAGGGTATTTATGAAAAGATCGAACAGGAGACACTGAACAAATGTGCACATATGGTATCCGCAGGGATTAAAGAAGGCCGTGCATGTGATGCACTGTGTAGTGCCATCAGAGAAGCTGGCGAACTCCTTGCACAATATTTTCCCATTGCTCCGGATGATACCGATGAACTGCCTGATGAAGTGATGACGGAGTGACAGTGGGCAACTTGTGATTATGGTATAATATTTTTTGATTTTTTTCGGGCATTACCCTTGGGGAGTCGTCCAGTGGCAGGACGGCAGACTCTGGATCTGCTTACAGGGGTTCGAATCCTCTCTCCCCAGCCAAAACAATTCAAAGCTTAGAGTTAAGAGTTATAAATGAAGAGTTGAAAAAAGTAACTTTTCACTTTTCACTTTTATCGGATTGGTCCCATCGTCTAGAGGCCTAGGACGTGGCCCTCTCAAGGCCGTAACACGGGTTCGAATCCCGTTGGGACTACCAATACCAAGGGTTTAGAGGATTTCTTGCCGTGGCCTTTCCAATGCCACGTCACTTTTACCCATGAGGAGATATGCAATGAAGATAAGCATTGGAGGGG
>JALHSV010000650.1 GCA_022865525.1 Thermodesulfovibrionales bacterium | reverse complement strand
CCCTCTCGGGTTAATGTCGTAAGAACCAGTTCTCCCTTTTCTCCTTCCGGCAGGGGTTCAAGTGTCTCCGGGGAGACAACTTCCGGATAAAAATGATCTTCAAAAATATGGAGCCCATTTTTTTGATCACATTCCTGAGCGACACCAGGACCGATTATTTCTGTAAGACCATAAATATTGAGCGCTATCAGGTGGAACCTTTTTTCTATCTCATCCCGCATCCTGTCTGTCCACATCTCTGCACCGAAGCAGCCCGCCTTAAGTTTTAATTTTTTTATATTTATCCCTGCTTCTTCGGCTGCTTCTGTCAGATACAATGCGTAAGAAGGAGTGCAGGTGAGAATGGTGGAACCGAAGTCTTGCATGATATCGAGGTGTCTTTTTGTCTGCCCTGCTGATATGGGAATCACTGTTGCCCCGATTCTTTGAGCACCATAGTGCACGCCCAGTCCTCCGGTAAATAAGCCATACCCGTATCCATTTTGAATAATATCATCTTTTGTTGCTCCACACATGGTGAGAGCCCGTGCCACCACTTCACCCCAGATTTCTATGTCTTTCTTCGTGTATCCGGATACCGTTGGCTTCCCTGTAGTTCCTGACGAAGTATGCACCTCCACTATTTCTCTGCGTGGAACTGCGAATAATCCGAAAGGATATCCTTCCCGTAAATCGGTTTTTGTAGTGAAAGGGAGTTTTCTTATGTCTTCAAGACTCTTTATTTCTCCGGGTTTGAATTTTATTTCATCAAACCGTTTTTTGTAATAGGGAACATTTTCATATGTCCGCTTCAGAATTGCTTTCATTCTTGCGAGTTGCAGTTTCTCTCTTTCCCCGATTCGCATACACTCTGCTTCTTTATTCCAGATCATTGTCCTCTCCTTAAACGGTTTCCCTTTTTACATTCTTGTGTGCCTTAAAAAAACGCAGATTTTCATGCTTCAAAAGTTTTTTTGCTTTTTCGATGTCATCCACATCAACTATTAAGAAGGCCTTTTTTCTGGATCCTAAAATCAATACATAAGCGTTCTCTATATTGATTTTTTTCTCCGATAACATCGTTGCAACTTCAAACAATCCTCCGGGTCTGTCCACCAATTCAATAGCCAGTACTTCATTGAGAGAGACAGTAAAACCCTTTTGTTTGAGTTTTTGATAGGCCAGTTCACATTTATCAACAATAAACTTTATGACACCGAAACCGTTTGAGCTCGCAATGTTTATTGCGAGGATATTCACCCCTTCTTCCGCGAGCACTTTTGTTATTTTTTTAAGCCTGCCGGGCTTATTTTCAGAAAAGATGGAAATCTGCTTTAATTGTTTCATACGGCACTCCTCTTTCATTGCTTCATAAATCCCTGACGACCTCATCGTGTATAAGAGTCTTACCTCTGTCATTCTGGCTTGTCCAGAATCCTTCTTTGTTTTTCAGAAAGATTCCCGACAAGCGGGAATGACAAACTAATCAATGCATCAAGTATAGTACAGAGTTCGTTATATCTGAGTCCGAAAATTATGCTTACAACGTTCTTTTATCGATAACTCTTGTTGATTTTCCCTCACTTATCGGCAGTGTACCTGGTTCCAGGAGTTCTACTTTTGGTTTTACGAGGATTTCCGATCGTAATTTTTCTGTTATCTCGTTTTGTAGATTGACTAAATGTTCCACTCTCCCATCGAACAGGTCTTTTGATATTTCAACTCTCACAGTCATCTGGTCATAGGCCTCAAGGACAATCTGATAATTCTGTGCCACAGCTTTGATGCCCATTAAGACCCGTTCGATCTGTTGAGGGAAGATGTTCACACCGCGTATAATAATCATGTCGTCTGATCTTCCTATGATGCGGGAAATCCTGCGGTGTGTTCGTCCGCATTTGCATTTACCGGGAATTATCATCGCGATATCTCTTGTGCGGTAACGCAGGATGGGCATGGCTTCACGGCATAAGGTGGTGAGGACAAGTTCACCTTTTTCCCCTTCGGGCAATTTATCACCCGTTTCAGGATCGATTATCTCCATGATGAAATTATCCTCCCAGAGGTGCATTCCATCCTTTTCCATACATTCAAATGCAACTCCCGGACCATTCATTTCAGACAATCCGTAAGAATTATATACGTCGATGCCAAAGAATTTTTCAATCTTGTTTCTCGTTTCTTCAGAATACGGTTCCGACCCCAGATAAGCCCTCCGGAGAAAAAAGTCTTTCTTAGGATCCAGCCCTTCATTATGCATGACGCTGGCAAGATAGAGCGCATAGCTCGGAGTGAGATGGAGGGTGGTGGTTTTAAAATCCTGCATAAGGGCTATTTGTCTCTTTGTATTT
>JALHSV010000649.1 GCA_022865525.1 Thermodesulfovibrionales bacterium | reverse complement strand
CAATCCTGTTCTTTATGCCTGTATTTTTAAAGGCAGTAAACGGGCTGATATAGTTCGGTATGTTTTCGGTATTCTTACCGGCACCCATCTGAAATACGCAGACATCGAGTATATCAAGGCCGAACGTATAGAAATAAAAGGCAGTGCGCATATCCAGATAGACGGCGATTATTTCGGGATGACACCTGCAAAGGTCGAGATTGTTCCCAATGCCCTCAACCTGATTTTTTAATAATCCCTCCACCAATCACTATATCGTTGTCATAAAATACCGCGCTCTGCCCGGGGGCGGGAGCCCATTGCGGTTCATCAAAAACAACACGGACAATCTCAAAAGATGCAGGATCTAAAAAAATCATTGCCGGTTCATCTTGCATGGTGGAACGGACCTTTACAGTTGCCCTGAAAGCACCTGATGTTTTTTCTAACCCCTCCTTATCCTTCTTCATTAAGGGAGGCGGCGGAGGGGTGAGCCAGTTCAATTCATGCACATAAAATTCCTTTTTCTTTACGGAATCCCGGGGTCCTGCATATACGGTATTCTTTTGAATATCGATATCCACTACATACAGGGGTTCCGGAGAAGCTATACCCAGGCCTTTTCGCTGACCTATGGTATATCCATGAATCCCTTTATGCGATCCAATGATTTTTCCGTGCGTATCAACAATGGGTCCTGGTTCCCTTTCCACCGGGGAAATCTTCTGAATAAATGTCAGGTAATTTCTCTCCTGAATGAAGCATATTTCCTGGCTTTCAGCTCGCTTTGCTGCAGCAAGACCAAGTTTCTCAGCTATTTCCCTGACAGCATTCTTTGTATAATCGCCGAGGGGAAGAATCAGTTTTTTCAGCACATCCTGTGTGAGTACATAGAGAACATACGACTGGTCTTTTTTGGTATCAACGCCTTTCTTTAAAAGTACGGAAGTCTGATGGCTGAAATCTGTTGTTGTGCTTGAATCCTTGAATCCTTGAACCCTTGTAGCCTGCCTCTCAATTCTTGCATAGTGTCCTGTTGAAACGAATTCTGCTTCCCTTTTCTGAGCCTCTTTCAAGAGATACGGGAACTTTATATGCCGGTTACAGACTATGCAAGGATTCGGTGTCAATCCTGAAATATATGCATGCACAAAAGGTGTGATAACTTTCTCAGCAAAATCACCTCTCACATCGATGACGTTATGGGGTATCCCAATCTGCCGGGCGGTCTTTGCGGTCTCCTCCACTGCCCTGAGTGAGCAGCAGGCCGGGGAAGTGCCCTTTGGTTTTTCCCACATGAGAAAAGATATCCCCTCCACCTCATATCCTTTCTCTTTCAGAAGATATGCAGCAACAGATGAGTCAACACCTCCGCTCATCCCGGCAATAACCATTGGCATACGTAAAACTATAACAGATTGACCTCATACCCTGTAACTACTACAATATCCCTAACTATGAACAATCTAATCCTTACCGGCTTCATGGGAACAGGGAAAACCGAGGTTGGCAGGGAACTCGCCCGTCTTCTTACCATAAAATTGATCGACATAGACACGGAAATTATTAAATCTGCAAAGATGAGCATCAACCAGATATTCGAGCAGTTTGGAGAACAGAAGTTCAGGGAAATGGAAACAGAGATGATCGAAAAAGTTTCCCGGGAAAAGAATGTTCTTATCTCCACT
>JALHSV010000648.1 GCA_022865525.1 Thermodesulfovibrionales bacterium | reverse complement strand
GGTTATTGTCTCCAAATCATCATAGAACATATCAAATGAGTCCTTGATAGTATGTGGCTGAAGTCCGAGGTGATTGCCGGTCATCCAGCAGTTCGCAACAGGGCCTGCTATCCATTCAACATTTAATCCCAAAAGGTTTAAGAGTTCCCTGGCTAATATTGTAATCTCAGCAGTATCGATTCCATACGGGCAGAAGAGAGAGCAACGGCGGCATTCAGTGCACTGGTAGGCATAATACCAAATTTCTTTGAGGACATCGATAGTCAGGTCTCGGGCACCCGCTATCTTACCCATGATCTTCCCTGACGTCGTACAGTATTTTCTGTAAACAGACCTTAAAAGCTCGGCCCTGAGAACAGGCATGTTCTTAGGGTCACCGCCACCGATATAGAAGTGGCATTTGTCCGCACAGGCGCCACACCTCACACAGATATCCAGAAAGAGCCGGAAAGAGCGGTATTTGCTCACCCTTTCCCGCAATCCCTCGATAAATATCTCCTGCCAGTTTGGAGGAAGCTTCCAGTCTTCGTCTTTTACAGACCAGGCCCTCGGATTCGGGAAGCCAACCGTCTCAAGGGATTTTTGTTTATTGCCATACAGAAAAATTCCGGGTTTGAATACTGTAGGAGTATCCATCCACCCCGGTTTGGGAGGCTGATAATCAATCTTTGTAAGTTTTTCCTTTGTAAGTTCGTCTGGTTTTGGATTTGCCATATTTACTCCTTTTCTACAGGTAATCCGGCAGCTTTCATTTTTTCTCTGAAATCATCTTCGTATTCTGCATAAGTGTGAATCTTTACCGGATAATTCCATGGATTTACATGCATCTCAGCACGGTTGTTATTTGCAAGATTCCTTGTCGGGCTGAGGAACACTCCCGCCATGTGCATCAGTTTACTCATAGGGAAATACGCGAGGAGAGAGCAAATAAGGAATAGATGAATATAAAAAATGATATTTATTCCCTGAGGAACAACTGGATTTAATGTTACCCACCCCATCGTCAATTCTTTGATTCCTACAACGTCTGTTTTCAGAAAATAACGCATCAAGACCCCGGTTATTCCGATACCGCCAATCAGGAAGAGCGGGAAATAATCAGCAGCAAGGGAAATGTAACGCACCTGGGGGATAATCACTCTCCTGAGGAAAAGGAATGTTACAGCACCAAGAAATATCAGGTCAGTAATATAAACTACCGGGGCGCCAACCTGGAAAAACCCATCCAGGGATTCCACGATGGTAATCGCGCCGGGTACCGGCTCAAAAAATAACCGCAAGTGTCTGATAACAACAAAAAGAAACGTATAATGAAAAGCGAGACCACCTAACCACAGCCATTTTGATGATGCATAGGACAGCTTCGGGCCGTCCCGCAATTCAGCCCTTGTATTTCTGAACAGGGAACGAAAGAGCAGCACTTCCAGGGCCATCCGGATGATTACACCGAACCCGGAAGATGGATTATCAATACTATTTGCCTTAATCCAGGGAAACGATTTTTCCTGCCCCGCAGTTGTTGGTATGCGGAAAGGGACAGGCAGCCGTCCCCATTGCAAGACGCGATAGATAATCCCGACGATAAAGGTGAGAAACGCGGCATAAGGGATTATCACGCCGAACAAGTAGTGAAGGTTTGCCCCGTTAACTCCGATAAAAACAACCACAATAAGAGCTACCACCGCGAAGAAGGAAAATAAAAGTCCCATTTTGTTACCCCTTTATTTTTTGAGTTAATACTGTTTCTTCTCCGGGAGACGACTCCTCTTCCTGAATCTCACAGATGAGATTTGCCCTCTGCAGGAGCCTGAAAGTCATTCTCCTCACTTCATCTGCTTTAATTTCATAAATTTTCTCCCTACATTTCATGTAAATATCAAAGGAGAGAAGAATGAGCTTATCGATTTGTGCCTCGAATTCGGTCAATTCGTCTGCAAGTTGTCTTTTTCTTATCTCACTGTCCGCTTCTTCCCTGATCACTTTCTTCAAGAGGAAAAGAAAAGAGAGTGCCTTTGATGGAGGGAAATTCTGGACAGCTTTGATTTTGATGATGTCATTCAGGATGGGGAAAATCTTCTCGGAGTCAGGGTCTTGCAGGAATTCTTCAAAGATATTTTGTATGCCTTCAGAGATTGTATTTCCAACCGGATTCTGAAACTGGTCTCTCTGGTTTTTTAAGAAATTCGAACTGTCAGCCGGATAATTTTCGATGATTGCATCAAACCATCTTTTTACGATCCGAGATTTTTTTTCTAACAGAAGTTCCCTAAGCTTCATATCCGGTCTGTGCTTCTCCTCATTCCCTCGCACTGTAGCCTTCTGAGAAGGCCCATGGTATTTTGCTCTACGTATGTTCTCTTGTTTGTTTCTGAAATTCAGTTACGCGAACGAAAATGAAAAATTAACAGCAAGAAGTGAGAAGTTTACATAACTTCAAACTTCTTGCCTTTCAATGATCGAATATTATACGCAGCCTGTCGGTTTTGGAAGTCCGGCATATCTACATGCCTGCTTTGCAGGACCGGCCGGGAAAAGCTCATAAAGGTACTTGGTATTTCCTTTTTCCGGACCCATGGCTTTTCCGATTTCTTTGACGAGTATTTTGATCATCGGTGCGATCTGGAACTTCATGAAGTATTCTCTCAGGAACTTGATGATGTCCCAGTGTTCACTGGTCAGGGTAAGGCCGTCTTGCGCTGCCATTATTGCTACCATACCTTCCTTCCATATCTGCCAGTCTACCAGATAACCATCCTCATCGACCTCGTACTGTGCTCCTTCAAACTCCAAATGTGGCATTGTCCTTCCTCCTTTTTTGAATGTAGTTCATTTGATAGAAGACCACTCCCATCAATCTTGGGCTGTCGTATGGTATCACACACATACGTTCTCTTTCAATCAAAACATGAAAGATTTCTCTTGAATGGGTTATACAAAGTAATATAAACAGACAACTATGGTCAAATAAAAAAATTTAATAAACAGATAAGTTTTTTTCTTTATAGGCGCCCGCAGCCTTTATCATTCCCTCAACCCACTCTGGAGTCCCCATTGCGTGGAGATGAGTATACGTTGCAAGGACATTCCTGTAACAGAGCCCATCCATCCCATTCGTTATCCCCTCGCCTTTCATCATCTTGAAAACGAAAGAGTACTGATCAGTTGTATCCATTGCAAGTGTATAAGAATAATGAAACTCATGACCATGGAGAATTTTCCCATTCATAAAAAAGGGATTCGGAGCACCAACCTCTATCACAGTATAGCCATGTCCCCTGGGTTTGCGGCTTATTCCGATAACTGCAGGAAGAATGCCGGCCATGGGATAGGTCTTGCCTTCCCATAGTAATTCTTTGGAAAGATACATGAGTCCACCGCATTCGGCGTAAATTGGCAGCCCTTTCTCAGCCAACATCTTGATCTCGTGCCTAAGTCTGGTATTTTCTGCCAGAGCCGGAGCGTGAGTTTCGGGAAAACCGCCACCAATATAAAGTGCATCAAGCGAGGAAGGCAAGTCGTCTGTCAATGCGCTAAATTCGATGAGATGTGCCCCTGCCCTCTTTAAGGCATCTATATTCTCCGGATAATAGAACTGGAAGGCTGAATCACGAATTACGCCGATATTCACCATCTTTTCAACAATTTCTGGGCTATCATCGATATCGTAATCCAATGGTGGTACGTTCTGTGCAATCGCCCATACTTGTTCTGTATCCAAATACTTGCCCATGATCTCGGAGGCACTTTGAATAGCTTCTTCAGATTCCGGATGTTCCTGCGGCGGCACCAGCCCGAGATGCCTTCCCGGAAAT
>JALHSV010000647.1 GCA_022865525.1 Thermodesulfovibrionales bacterium | reverse complement strand
GGTGGAGATCGTCCTGGACAAAATATTCCGGCGCGTGGTCGAGATGGGCGGCACCATCTCGGGAGAGCACGGCATCGGCCTGAGCAAGAAGCCCTTCATGCACTACCAGTTCGGTCCGCTGGAAATGCGGCTTTTCCGTGATATCAAAAAGGTGTTCGATCCCGACAACCTGCTCAACCCCGGCAAGATTTTTTAAGTCGCAGCCACATAACCCCTGTTGCAATTTCGAAGGTTTTCCCATAAAATCCTCTCATGGGGAAAATCGACTTTCGTACTAAGTTAATTAAATAAAATATGAGTAAATCATTTACTATTCATGATTTGCCAGCCGATGAGCGTCCGCGCGAGCGATTGGTTAAGTTTGGTGAACAGGCGCTTTCAGCCCAAGAATTATTACAACTTATTTTGGGACGCGGTATCGCCGGCGAATCGGTGGTAGTTACGGCGCAAAAACTACTATCGCAATTTGGCAGTCTTCAGAGATTAGCCGAGGCAAGTATTGAGGAGTTATCTTTAATCAAAGGAATTGGATTGGCGAAAGCGGCACAAATAAAAGCCGCATTTGAAATTGGCCGTCGACTTTCCACGCAGGCCATGCCCTACAAGAGCAAAGAACTTACCGATCCCGAGAAAGTATACCGGCTGATAAAGAGCAAACTCAAAGATTATCACAAAGAACATTTTTACATTATTGTTCTTAACAGTAGAAATTGGTCAGTTGCAGAAGTTTCAATTGGTACTCTTAATGCAAATATTGTTCATCCGCGCGAAGTATTCGCGGAAGCAATCAAAAACAAGGCGGCATCCGTTATATTTGTTCACAACCATCCATCTGGCGACCCCGAACCGTCGGAGGAGGATTTAGAAATAACGAGAAAATTAGTAGAGTCCGGTAAAATATTGGGGATTGAAATTATAGACCATGTCATTGTTACGAAAGATAAATTTATTAGCATGAAACAAAAAGGAATTTTAAATTGAAGCTAAAATTATAATAAACACTATGGATAAAAATATACAAGAATCAATAATAAATTATTTAGAAAGTAGCCCCAAAAAAGTTGCGAAATTTATTTTGCGTGACAAAAAAGCAGAATATGGAACTAAAATTAAAAAATATCGCGATATTAAAAGTATTTCCGGAGACGAAGAACTTGTTAGGGGTTATCTTATAACCAAATTAGTCAATGAACTGGGTTATATAGAGGAAAATATTGAACTTGAAAAAGAGTACGATATTGGAAGACCAAAAGTAAATAAACCTAGAATAGATATAATTGTCAGGGATGATAACGGCGATGCCTTTTTATATATCGAACTCAAAAGCCCGCAAGATTATGAAAAAGATAAAGATGAAGTTATTGAAAAACAACTTTTCAATCTCGCCTCGCAAGAGCAAGGTCAGGGCAAAACTGTAAAATACCTTGTTCTTTATACTGTTGAAATTGTAGAAAAAGAGATAAAAGACAAGTGTATTTTAATCGACTACGAGAAATTCAAATCTTTTGACGCGTGGAGAGAGGTTAGAGACTTTGCCGATGAATTGCCGGAAAGATACGGAAAAGCTCAAAAAGAACCCTACATCAAAGGTGGTAAAAAGGATTTAGAAACCAGCTTTACCCATGATCATCTGGATAGTCTCCGAAAAAATCTCCACAATGTACTTTGGGGTGGCGGCGGAGCCGACGACAACGATATTTTTTCCTCGCTGGTAAATATAATTTTGGCGAAAATTCAAGATGAGAGCGAAAAGGAAGAAGGCGAAGAGTATGACTTTCAAATCCGTTCCTTCAAAGACGGGGAAAGTTTTGAATCCAATGAAGAACTTTTTGAAAGAATAAACGAACTATATAAAAGAGCTTTAAAACAACGGCTAAACATCACGGATGAAGCAAAGTTAAAAAAATCTTTTGTGATAGATGAGAATAAATTGTCGCTCAACAAGCTGAAATATGCCGTTGCGGAACTTGAAAGGCTTTCATTTGTTGATGGGAAAAATAGCATTAACGGCAAAGATATTCTCGGTGACTTTTTTGAGGGAATCATCAGGGAGGGATTTAAACAGACAAAGGGGCAATTTTTCACTCATATCAATATTGTAAAATTCTTGCTTTGGGGCTTACAGCTTGATACGCTCGCGATTGAAAGAGTAAATAAAGATTTGGAAATTCCGTATCTGATTGATCCAAGCGCCGGTAGCGGAACTTTTCTTATTGAATATATGAGGTTTATTACCAACAACCTTAAAAGAAGACTTAGGGATAAATTAGCAAAAAAGAGAGATGTGGAAGATAAATTTGATCAATGGTTTATGCCGGATCACAGAGAAAACAAATGGGCGGAGAAGTTTATATATGGAATTGAGATAAATTTTAATCTCGGGACTGCCACAAAAGTAAATATGATTTTGCACGGCGATGGTTCAACTAATGTTTTCGTCAAGGATGGACTTTTGCCATTTAGATTTTACGATAAAGAAACCGCGCCGAATTTTTTGAAGCAATATGAACAGGACAGAGCTTATTTTGATAAGGAAATAAATGGGCAATTCGATGTGATTATCACCAATCCACCTTTTAGCGTTGATCTGGACAACGAAACCAAAAAGAATGTAAAAAGAGAGTTTATTTTTGGTGATAAAAAGAATTCGGAAAATCTATTTATTGAACGATGGTATCAACTGCTCAAGCCAAACGGGCGTTTTGGTGTGGTTTTGCCGGAAAGCGTTTTTGACACAACTGAAAATAAATATATCCGCCTTTTCATTTACAAGTATTTCAAGGTCAAAGCAGTGGTTTCCTTGCCGCAGCTTACCTTTGAGCCATTTACTTCCACCAAAACGAGTTTACTATTTGCGCAAAAGAAAACTGAGGCGGAAATTGCGGAATGGAACAAGTTATGGCATAAATATTCTAATGAATGGAGTAATCTTAAAACCAGATGTGAAAATTTGCTGGAGGTATATCTTTACGGGAAAGATAGAAATAAACTGCCCTCAATTAAAGATTTGAAGGAAGTGGAAGAAAAAGAAATATTGGCAACGATGTTGAAAGATTATGTTGAGCAGGATGACAAAAAACTTTCCGCGAAAGTGTTGATTAAAAAATATGCCGACGAACTCAAAGGGCTTTGCAAATATGACAATGATACAAAAGATGTTTTTGGTTTTGTAAATACCTGGTGGGTATTTGGCGGAGTGGCGAAAGAATTGAACTACAAAATTTTTATGGCAGAGGTAGAAAATATCGGCTACAAGAGGACCAAAAGAGGCGAAAAACCAATGCCGAACGAACTTTTTCGCACGAACGACAGGGGCGAGGTTTTGGTTGATGATGGAGTAACGACAACGGCATTGGATTTTATGAGAAGAATTGAATGGGAGTAAGGTTGATAATTGCTGGAATTTTTTATTATGACAAAGCCTAAAGTTACAAGAACATATGGGCCAATTCATTTTGAGGATTTAGATCCTCATCGTTTTGAAGACCTCATAAGAGAGCTAATTTATGATTATAAAGAATGGCAAAGTATTGAGGCTACTGGAAGAAGTGGAAACGACGACGGTTTTGATGTTCGTGCCTACGAAAAAACCGAAATTGATTCATCTGCGGAAAATGAAAATAATGAGGAAGTTATAGAAATTTGTCCTATGGAAGGGAATTTATGGATGGTTCAAGGAAAAAGAGAAAAAGAAATCGGACCCAAGAAAATAAAAACTATTATTTCTGATATCGATACTAAAAACCCGCCGTACGGATATATTTTAGCTGCCTCTGCAAATTTTTCTAAAGATTCGTATGATGTATTTCGTGAAGAATTACGGAAAAAAGGAGTAATGGAATTTTACCTTTGGGGGAAAGCCGAACTCGAGGACATGCTCCATCTTCCAAAAAATGACCGAATACTTTTTACTTTTTTTGGTATTTCATTGGTAAGTAAAAGAAGAACAAGGGCGACAGAAATACGATCTACAATAAGCGTGAAAAACAAGTTGTACAGAACAGTTGGCGAGGGCCATCAATTTTATCGGTCGATTCTAGTTAGAGATTTGAAAGATACGAATTATCCATACGAGAGAGAGTATAAAGATTTCAAAGCTAAACCTCGCTGGAGAGAATATATTGCATATGGCCATCACCCGCTTGGTTTATGGTGCCATAAGCATGAATATTTTGCCTATATAGATAAAGAAAAAAAAGAGTGGGATTTCAGTAAAGAAGTGGATTTAGTTCATCGAGAACGAGAAGATGAAGATGAACGTCAAAAAGTTATTGAAAAAGAGAATTTAGTCGATGGAGTTTGGGATTTTCTGCCAAGAAAAAACAAGGGACATTTTGTTATCGATTGCCTTATTAAGTATGCTGATATTGTGATTGTCGATGACAAAGGTGATGTTTACTATAATTTTCCGCATGTATACGTTGATTTTGTTGGTGATATGGGACCTTTTGCTGGATGTAGAAAAATTTTAAAAATCGGTAATGAAGAAATAGATTTAACAGAAAACTATAAACAAATTAATATATTCTCCAAAAAATTTAAGAAAGATAAATTTGGGAAAATTTACAAAGTCAAAAAAATCTTATTAAATTCAGATAGTTTAAAAGAGTTTAAGAATTATCAATTAGATACTGTTTATGAAACTGATGGGAAATATAATTTCTTGAATCCTAAAGAGTTAATTCTTATTGATAACCCAGAAGTAAACTCAGAAAAAGAATATATTCAGATTACGCATAAATTCAAGGCGAAAATAAAAGATCACATCGCGCAAACCGCTGAACCAAATAAAACAAGAAGAAGTATCGAGATGCAACTAGGACGAAAACCGGAAGAAAGTGAAGAAATAAATATTTACGAGTTTAAGAGAATTAGTAAGTGGCAAATTAAATAAAATGAAACATCTTAACTCAAAAAACCAAAATCATGCCGTTAAAACAATTTACAATTGATTTTCAGGAATTGGGGGGAAACGAAGGCCTTAGGCTTGGGTTGCCTTTTGTATTGCCGGAACTAAAGTATAAGTACGATAGAATAACAAATTTTTTATCTACTTACGAATCGGGGAATAGACCAAAGGGCGGGATTCGTGAAGAAGATGAAGGCGAAGCTATAAGTTTAGGGGGCGAGCAAATAAATACCGATGGTACGGTAGATTTGTCAAAAATCCCCTATGTGTCATATGAATTTTATGAGAAGTCTGACAAAGGCAAAGTAAAAAATCTGGATATACTGATTTGCAAAGATGGGGCATTAACTGGGAAAACATGTTTTGTAGATTATGATATTTTCCCAACAAAAGAGGTTATGGTAAATGAACATATTTATGTTTTAAGAGGAAATGAAGATATAAATCAAAAATTTTTGTTTTATTTAACAACAAATAATTTATTTCAATCACAGGTTAAAGATTTGGCATATAGAAAAAAAGCCCAGCCGGGACTTAACTTCGATCATTTAAGAAAAATTAAAATCCCCTTAATCCCAAAACTAAAGCAAGACCAAATTGTTGCTCAGATTGAGCCGATTGAAAAGAAAATTAAAGAACTGAAAAATCAATTTATTCAGGCGCGAGAAATTATCAATAAAGTATTTGCGAGAGAATTTAGGTTTGATTTAGAGAAGTTTGAAGAATTAAAAAAAATTAGAAATTACTACCTAGATTTATCCGCTTTTGCAAATAATAAAGATGTAAGGCAAAGTGTAAAATTTCATAGAGAAGCTGGAATATTTGTAGCCGAGCAGTTGGAAATTATTACAAGTAAAAAAATAAAGAATTATCTTGCCGAGCCAATTGTTCTTGGCAAAGGTGTATCTCCTACGAATTACAACGATAACGGCGATTATTTTTATATCTCGATGGCGAATATCAAAAATTGGAAATTTGAAAGCGAAGAAGCGAGGTTAGTTTCAAAAGAATATTCAGATAAAAACCAAAAAAAAACAGTTACCATAAACGATATTTTAATAGCTCGTTCAGGTGAAGGAACGATTGGAAAAGTGGCATTAATTAATGATGGAGATTTAAAGGGAATTTTTGCCGATTTTACGATGAGAATTAGATTACAAAACTACAATTCTTTATTCGCTTATTATTATTTTAGAACTGACTATTTTCAGTATTTAATTGAAATAAATAAAAAGGGATTAGGAAATAACACGAATATTTTTCCGAGCCAAATACAAGAATTTCCAATGATTGATATTTCTTTAAAAAACCAGCAAAAAATCGTTGATGAAATCAAAGCGGAATTGGATAAACAAGAAGAAATGAAGCAGAAAATTGACGTAAAAAGAGCAAAAATCAACGAAATAATTGAAAAAGCTGTTGTTTAAAGATGATTCTGACGAAAATAAGGCGAAGTATCGCTGGGGAAAACAGCATTTTGCGATGCTGAACGAGGAATTGAAAAAGAATAAGATTAAACAGCAATACTTCTTCCACTTCTTAAGTCCGAATAGCTATGCCGAATTTGTAGAATATTTTTGTGATAATAGGGTTTTTGACAAGAAATTTCGTAGTAAGCTTGAGGATCTATTGGATAGGGATCAGGGTGTAAAGTATGGCTAATAAAGAATGAGGGGATTAAGCATAATTCCTAAGTTTGGAACAGTAGATAGTTTGAGATTATAAAAATGTACCAACCAATAAACCGAAATTACTATTTTTCAATAACACCGATTGGACTTGTTTGTCCGATAAATTGGTTCGGGGCTATCAAAGGGCAACCTTTTACTTCTTCAATTATTAATTGACATATATACATGCCGGGAAATAATGCAAAATTGTTATTGCTAAGATTTATAAGCTCTAAAGTTATAGTACCATAGAAATTTGAATGTATAGTTGGAGCTGTCAAATGAATAATAATGCCACATCGAGCAATTGAACTTTTCCCCTCCACTCTGGCGCTAAAGCATTTCTTCCCTTTCCCAGTATTAATAGGGAAACTCACTCTCTCTCTTGTACTGGCTAAAATAAATTGATTCTTCTTTAAAATAAATGGTTGTGATTTCGAAATAGTAATTTTCTCGGAACTGGCGCTCAGAAGTTTAGTAATACTTTTTCCAGAGGAAAGATCGATCAAAACGGGCATTTCTTCTGCTTTGGGAATAATTATTTCATTACCTAATCTTAGATCAATGGCTGATGTGTTGAATGGAGCCTTTCCCGGATCTGTTATCTGTTCAAGATCTTCAATAAAAAAATCGCCATTTTTGAGACACTTAACAATCTCGACATTACTTAAAATCATAATCTCAAGAAAATTAAGCGAATTTTAAATTTGAAACAGTAGCCCAACGAGTTGAGGTTTCGAATGCTTCACTTGGTAACAAAACTCTTTTTTCTTTATCTTTCACTAAGGCAACCTTAAGAAAGTGTTGTCCATCAAAATCATTAACTAGATTTTTATTTGCATAAAGACTGATATAAGTCCCATCAGCCAACTCGATAGTGACTGCATATTCATTTGAAAATAATCCTTCAGCAATTTCAACAGGTATATAAACATTTCCCTTGTTTTTATAACCCTTAACCATTTTGCCTCCTTTTTGAAAATTATACAAAATAAAAATAAAATTGTCCACTAAAATAAAATTGTATATACAAAAAGCATTTTACTATTGAATGATATCCAATGCCCGGTGCAACGCTAGCATTTCCATCAAGGCTGTTTTGGGAATTGCCCAGGCAATATGCCATGCATGGGCAAGATTTCGATCTGTGTGTTTCCCTGGGGCTGAGCTCGAAGGAATGCTGCCCAATTAGGGTTAAAAAAGCATCTTTAATATTCTGCAGGCCATTAGGGTCAGGCCTTGAATTATGATTCTGCTGCAAAACCCCGTCTTTTTGCGCGAAAAACACACGCTTGGGAAAACCGTCGAAATCGATCATGAACCGACGCCCCTGGGCCCTTCCTGCTCGCGTATAGGCCATGTGGCAACGGACCTCAGACAGTTCGTTTTTTGGCAGTAAATGGGGGTTTTGCAGCAGAATCGAATTATCAGGTCTATCATTGACCTTTCGCAGAGGCCAGGGGCTATGGGGGCCACTCATGCCATGGCACTATTTCCGGCGAGCACGGCATCGGCCTGAGCAAGAAGCCCTTCATGCATTACCAATTCGGTCCGCTGGAAATGCGGCTTTTCCGTGATATCAAAAAGGTGTTCGATCCCGACAACCTGCTCAACCCCGGCAAGATTTTTTAGAGTTCACTATCCCCCCGGCTGCGCCACCCCCTTAGATAAAGGGGGTCAAGAACCAAGCAATTTCATTAGAAAGTAAATTTAAAATTCTGATTCTTCCTCTTTTCTCCTCCCCCCTTACCGAAGGGGGGAAAAAGGGGGGATCTATACAGGAAGATATTGTCGCGAATTTTTTTAGGCAGCGGAACCTTTGTGGCGGCGCATTCGTTATTAGATATTGAGCAAGGAGCAACATGGACAAACAAAAAGCTACTTTACTTTTGCTGGTGTTTTCTTTCATATTTCTTTGCGGCTGCGACGTCAGCGTCAACCGCAGCGTCCATCTCCGCGACGGCGAGCACAGCCGCGGCATGACCTCGGTCAACGGCAGCATCCATGTGGGGGCGCGCTGCGTCGTGGACGGTAATTGCCGCACCGTTAACGGCCGTATCGAAGTGGGTGACGACTCAAAGGTCGGGGACCTGAATTCGGTCAACGGCCGCATCCGCCTGGGGGCGAATGTCGATGTGGACGGCAATGCCAAGACGGTCAACGGCTCGATCGCCTGCGGCAGCGGCAGCAGGATTCACGGCCGCTTAAGCACGGTCAACGGCCGCATCGAATTGCGCAACAGCGAAGTGGATGAGGACGTCAGCACGGTCAACGGCGATGTCCTGCTGCGGGAAGGAAGCGTGGTCCGCGGCGACATCGTCATCAAAGGCCGGCACGGCAGTTTTTTCGATCACCCGCGCCTGGAGATCCGCATCAGCGAAGGTTCGCGAGTGGAAGGCGGCATCCTGGTCCGCGACAGCGATATCAAGGTCAAGGTCTATCTCAGCAAGGATTCGACCGTCAAGGGCGAGATCCGCAACGCCCAGGTGATCAAGGAATAAAAAGACGGCTGACGGCAAGAAAAGAACCGAACTTTCGTGACGCGTGACGCGTAACGCGTGACGAGGAAGAAAGACTCGGTGTAAGGTGTAGGGCGAAGTGTGCAGGGTAAGAAAAACTCCAAATTCCAAATAACTAACAAATTCCAAGCTCCAAATTCCAATGACCAAAACAAGGGCAATCGCATGTTCTTCTCTTCGTTTGGGTCATTGAGTCATTGGAAATTGGTGCTTATTTGGGATTTGGTGCTTGGAATTTAGGGCGGTTTTGACTTGCTAGCCGGTGAAAAGGGTGTGGGTGGAGTACCCCGGGTCAGAAGTCAGGTTGACTCCCAGTTTACGCAGGCCGGCCTCGTCGCCGGGGGTGGGCATGTGGGTCATGTGCACTTCGCAGGTGCGCAGTTCGGACAGTTTTTCCACCGCGGCCTGGGCGGCAGGATTGCCGCTGGCGCTGATGCCCAGGGCGATAAGGGTTTCGTCCAGATTCAAACTGACTTCCCGGCTTTTAAGGATATCCTTTTTCAGGTATCCCAGCGACTCGGTGATGCTGGGCGGCATCAGGTGCATGCTGTCGGGGATCCCGGCCAAATGCTTGGCGGCGTTCAGGATCAGGCTCGAGGAAGCATGCAGCAGGGGCGAGTTCTTGCCGGTAATAATGGTGCCGTCGGCAAGTTCGATGGCGGCGCCGCAGTAGATGCCGGCGTGGCCCTTGCCGGTCGTTTGCGCTTCCTGGGCAGCCAGGCGCGCCGGGCGGACCACGCTGCGGCTTTCTTCGTTCACGCCCAGATCTTCCATGAACAGGCGCAGGCGCTCCACCGTGTCCTTGTCAACCACGCCCAGGGCGTATTCGCATTGGGTGCGGAAATAGCGGCGAATGATCTCCTGGGTGGCTGCTGCGCGCACGACCTGGTCGTCGCAGATACTGAAGCCGGCGCGGTTGACCCCCATGTCGGTGGGGGAATGGTAGACCAGAGGGTTCTCGGTAATCTTTTCCAGGATGCGCTTGACTAGTGGAAAAGCCTCGATGTCGCGGTTGTAGTTGACCGCTTTGATGTCGTAGGCCTC